>DASRLM010000505.1:0-2839 GCA_035648455.1 Puia sp.
GGCGGTATTGTTGGTAAACTGGCTACCCGTTAACTGCATGCCGTCTCCCGAATCGCCCGCAAATTTGATCACTACATCCCGTAAAACCGTATCTGTAGGATGTGAGGACATAAGCTTGCAAAGGTAAGGAATATGGTTGACGGTTGACAGTTGACGGATGACGGACTTAAGGTGAATTTTACAACAGAATGTGACTGCCCTCACGTGTTAATCATGACTTAAAGTCCGTCATCCGTCAACTGTCAACCGCCAACGAAGCACAATCAGGGTTTCCCATCCATCGCCTTGTACACCGACTCCAAAACATTCCCCCTTACATTTAGCGAAGAGATTTTGTTGCTTTCAACGGGGTTTACGCGGTTGGACAGGAAAATGAAAACCAGTTGGCTTATGGGATCATCCCATACCCAGATGCCGGTGAAGCCGGAATGACCGAAACTTTCCGGGGATGCGGAGGCGCAGGGATAGGGATCTATGCTGTTGGCACGGTCCTTTTCGGGTTTGTCGAATCCCAGGGCACGACGGCTGACATCCGTATGATAATCAGAAAAATATTGGATGGTTTCTTTCTTCAGGTAACGGTGCCCGTTTATTATGCCTCCGTTCAGCAACATCTGCATGATGGCAGCGAGGTCATAGGCATCGCTGAATAATCCGGCATGGCCGGAAACACCACCAAACATAGCGGCTCCTGGATCGTGTACATCACCACGTATCAACTGACGGCGGAAAGGCACTTCCTGCTGTGTGGGCGCAATGCGGTTCAGGTCAAACCGCAACCGGGGTTTAAATCCGGTAGTGGCCAGGCCCATGGGCGCATAAAAATTATCATAGGCATATTGATCCAGGGTTTTGCCACTAATGGCCTCAACAATTTTGCCCATGAAAATAAAATCATTATCGCTGTAAATATATATTCCGGATGGTCCCACCGGGCTCGTCAATATCCTGTTATTGATGGTATCCAGCCAGTCGCCGCGCATATACAGATGTTCAGCCACCCGCACGCAGTGTACGCCGTCGCCGACGGATGAATAGACCGCAGGGAGGGGAATTCCCTCCTTGTCTTTGGAAAGCGTTTCCGCGTAAAAAGGAATAAAGGCCTTCAGGCCGGCCTGGTGCAGCATGATGTCCCAGATCTTCAGCGTGTCCTTATTGCTTCCGCGTACCCAGGGTAAATAATCGCCTAAAGTTTTATGAAGGTCCAGTTTTCCTTCATCATATAATTTCATCACCGACAGGGTGGTTGCACAGATTTTCGTAACCGAAGCCAGGTCGTACAGTGTTTCGGGATACACGGGCTCTTTCTTATTATATTCCAGGTACCCGAATGCTTTTTCGTAGGCAATCCGGCCATTCCTGGCCACCAGCACCACACATCCCGGCGTGGCCTGCTGTTCAATGGCCTTTTTACAAATGGAATCGATCACCAGCAGTTTCGTGGGATTAAAACCCATGGAAGCCGGTGGCGCCTCGGGCAGCACACCGCGGGTAAATGTTATACCGTACCCGGATTTTAATTCGGCACAAACGGACACCGGCAACCTTCCCTTCGGAAGAAATTTTCCGTTGAGCCAGTCCGCCGCTACGGATTGGGTGATGTCCTGATCGTCATAACATTCCAGCAGGTTCTGGGCATTGCAGACATATTTCGCTGCGTAGGGATTACCGAAAACAAACGTAATGGCATTGGGCCGGCTCTCCAGTTTTTTCACCAGATCCAGGGAAGCCGCACTGATGCCGAAATCGTGTGCGGGATAACGGTTCAGATTATGCAGACCGATGATCAGAAAATCATAGCGGTTCCGCAACAGTTCATACGCTGCGGCTGCTTTTACACTGTCCAGCGCATAATCAAAATAATAAACATTCGCCTGAAAATCCTCGCGTACCCGGCGCGCAAATTCATTGTCGTTCATCAGTCCAAACCCGATATACGCACATTTTTTACCGGCCATGGATTCAGGCAGGGAACGGTCGTTCCGCCTTAATAAAGTGATGGACTGCTGGGCCACCTTCAGGTACATATCGTGTACGTCTTTATTGAGGTCTTCTATTAAGTGCACGGTATCCACGGGTTGCAGCCGAGTAAGGCCCAGCTGATATTTTGCCGCCAGCACTTTTTTGACGCGCCCGTCCAGGTCCTTCCATTTTAATTTTTTCTTTTTTATGGCTTCCAGGATTTTTGAAATGCTGAGGGCCACATTGCCGGGAAGACAAAGAACATCATTTCCGGCAATCAGTGACTGTACCGAAGCTTCGCCTTCCGGATAGTATTTGGCAACGCCCTTCATCTCCAGGGCATCCGTAAAGCTCAGTCCCCCGAATTTAAGTTGTTTACGCAGCAGTTTGGTCACCGCATTATAAGAGATGGACGTGGGCGTGTTCGGTCTTTTGTCGATCGACGGAACAAATAAATGTCCGATCATTATGCCGCCCACGCCGGCATCGATCAATTTTTTAAAGGGCAGGAGTTCCAGGGTGTCCAGTGCCTTCCGGCTCTTGTTGATCACCGGCAGGTCATAGTGTGAATCCACGGCCACATCGCCATGTCCCGGAAAATGTTTGGCCACCGCCATAATGCCCACCGATTGCATGCCCTTCATATATTGAATACCCAGTTCGGCCACGCGCCGCGGATCTTCTCCAAAAGAACGATCGTTGATCACGGGATTGTCGGGATTGTTGTTTACGTCCACCACGGGGGCATAGTTGATCTGGATGCCCATGCGTTTGCATTGTTCTCCCACCAGTTGTCCATACTGGTAAATAAGCTGGGGGTCCTGTACTGCGCCCAGCATCATCTGGCGTGGAAGTGCGCCGACGCTGTCCATGCGCA
>DASRLM010000506.1:0-3031 GCA_035648455.1 Puia sp.
ATGGAAACCCTTCCCCGTTATTTTTAAATGCCGCATAAGGAATGGAATCCGTAGTGGCCAGCACATCAAAACCGGCGGGCAATTCCAGGATCGTATCCGCATGACTCATCCAGACCTGGCTCAGGTTGCTCACATCCTGAAGCAGCACATCCTCTTTTACTTTGCTCAGCAGGGCTCGGCCATATTCCCGCTTACTGCTGCTGGCCACTTTCCCGCCAAACTCACGGGCTGTCAACTGGGCCCCGTAACAAATGCCCAGTATGGGCAGGGAGGCATGAAAAGCCTTAACATCCACCACGGGTGCCCCTTTATCATTTACCGATGAAGGCGAACCCGAAAGAATGATCCCCTTGATGGAAGGATCCGGAATGATCTTCTGATGATAAGGAATGATCTCGCAATACACATGGGCTTCGCGAACGGAACGGGCTATCAACTGGGTATACTGGGAACCGAAATCGAGGATTAGTATCTTTTCAGTCATAGAGTGGCAAAGATAAAGAAAGGATTCGGGGTTTGCCCAAACCAGGCCGGGATTTCAGGATGCCCGAACCGGTGTAACCTTTGCCCGGATACCGCGTCCCATACACGAATGATTTTCTCCAGTCAGGATAAAATGCGAACTTTTGGATATTAAAAAACAATCATGAAAAAGATATTCCTTCTGGCTACCGCTTTTTCCCTGCTGATTTCCTGTGGACGCTTTATGGGAAAGCGAATCAGGGGAAACGGAGTAATCAAAACGGAAGAAAGAACCGTTTCTCCTTTTAAGCAGGTACAAGCCAGCGGGGCCATCAAACTGATGGTATCCCAGGGGGATTTTAAACCCATCCGGCTGGAAGGCGATGAAAATATATTGCCTTATGTTGAGGTAAATCAGGATGGCGATGGCATCGATATCCGCACCAGGCCGGGATATAACCTCAGCCCCTCCAACGACCTGATCGTTTATGTAACGGCACCGGTTTACAGCATTATATCCGTATCCGGGGCAAGTGACATCAGGGGTCAGAACAAAATTACGAATGCCGAAAACCTGGAACTCCGGGCCAGCGGCGCCGGGGATATTGAAATGGATGTGGACGCCCCTCAATTATCGGCTACCATTTCGGGAAGTGGTTCCGTGAAGCTTAAGGGCCAGACCAAAGATCTGGACATTAACCTCAGTGGTGCGGGTCATGCTTACTGCTACGATCTCCTGTCGGAAAATACGAAAGTGGACATTTCCGGCGCCGGAAGCGCGGAAGTTTATGCCAGTGTAAAACTGGAAGCCGATGTTAGTGGGGTTGGCAATGTGCGTTATAAAGGAAATGCCTCCAATGTGAGCCAGCACGTATCCGGCGCAGGAAGTGTAGGCAAAGCCGAATGACGTGACGAGTCATTCTAAAATTCTAGTTCACCAGCTCCCTGGCGTTTTCCATGGCCGCTGCGGTAGGTTTTTCGCCGGAAAGCATCTTGGCGATTACCACAATGCGGTCTTCCTTTTCCAGCAGTTGAATGCGGGTATGCATTTTCCCCTTGAGGATTTCCTTAAACACATAAAAATGCGCATCTCCTTTCCCCGCTATCTGCGGTTGATGGGTAATGCAGATCACCTGCCGTTTTTTGGAAAGATCCTTGAGAATGATCCCAACCTGGCGGGCAGCTTCTCCGGAGATGCCGGAATCGATTTCATCAAACAGTAAAGTGGGCATATCCAGGGATCGGGCAACGAGGGACTTGATGCACAACATCAGCCTGCTCAGTTCACCGCCAGAGGCTACTTTTTTAATGGATTCAAAACGGTTACTCTTATTCGCATCAAAAAGGAATTCCACCTCATCCCTGCCGGATGCATTCAGTAGTGTTTCCGACAATTTTACGTGAATGCGCGCGTTCGGCATACCGACTTTTTTCAGCAGAACATTCACTTTTTCTTCCAGGTTGTTTATCTGCGCCTTGCGTCCTTCGGAAAGATGGCCGGCACTTTCTGCCGCCATTTTCACCTGCGCTTCCACCTTTTTCTCCAGGGTATGAATGGCCTCCGCCAGGTTCAATACATCCTGCAGTTGATTTCCGAGTTCCTGTTGCAACCGGATCAGTTCCGGGGTGGAACGGACATTGTGCTTTTTAAAAAGTTTATATCCGGTATGAATCCGTTCATTGAGTAGTTCGGTGAGAGCGGGGTCATGCTGTATGCTGTCATTAACCGATTCCATCTCTTCGGCAATGTCCTGCAATTCGATGTGCACCGAGGAGAGCCGCTGAAGGAGTTCCGGAAACCTGGCATGATAAGCCGAATAGGGTTCCAGTTGCTGACTGATCACGCGCACCTGTTGCACCAGGGGCTGTTCCGACATTTGCATGGCCACGTGAATACCGTTCAGCACGCCCTTGATGGCTTCCGAATGACTCAATAATTTTAATTCCGATGCTGCTTTCTCAAATTCATCTTCCTGCAATCCGGCATCCTGCAGTTCAGTATGTAAAAATTTTTTATAATCACTTTCCTTGTCAGCCTGTGCCTGGTTGATCTTTAGCCTTTCCAGTTCTTTTTGCAGCGACTGAAGCTGATGAAAGATCTGCCGGTATTCCCGGAGCAGGTCAATATGGCCCGCCAGGGCATCGAGCACCGACATCTGAAAGCCCGATTCCCCCAGCAACATCATATCGAACTGCTGGTGCAGATCCACCAGCAGCAAACTCAGTTTACGCAGCTGATCCAGGTTTACCGGGGTATCATTCACAAAGGCCCTGGATTTACCACTAGCACTGATTTCCCTGCGCAGGATCAGTTCATCATCCGCATCCAGACTATTGTCCGCAAGAAACTGTTCGATATCCTTTTTGCCCTCCGCCACAAACGCAGCTTCCACGATGCATTTTTTATCCCGGTGCATGAGCACGGTGGTATCCGCCCGTTCACCGAGAACCAGGGAAAGTGCGCCGGCCATGATGGACTTGCCCGCACCCGTTTCACCGGTTATCACCTGGAGTCCGGAAGACAGATCCATCGAAAGGTCCTCCATGATCGCATAATTCTGAATATGAA
>DASRLM010000507.1:0-2685 GCA_035648455.1 Puia sp.
TAACCGGACTGGCATCCAGCGCGCTGAAGGGAACACCATTGAACAGATCCATCACGTTCACGTCCCCGTTGTCGTTGGCCCGCATCAATCCCATACTTCCGGAGATGGGATCGTTGTAGCGGACGTCTGCATTTATACGGGCGGAATAACTTTGAAAGTCAACTGACTTACAGTCATTTTGTAAATTATCCACGATGCTTTGCAGTTTGTCTATCTGCGCCTGGATCAGGTCATTCATTTGCTGCTTGGTTTGGGCAGATGCCTGGGACATGTTTTGCCAGGTCTGCTGTTCATCGAGCTGCTGACCGATCTGATCCTGGAGGTTTGCTGCCAATAATATCCGGTCCAGGAAAACGTAGCCCGGAATTTCGTAACGTATGGATACATCCTGACAGGCATTGCCGCTACAGCCGGGGGCCATGAGTTGAAAACCGACGGATGTTGCTGTTGAACCCGTTATCTTCTCCTGCTGAGTACTGTGACCGGTTTGATTCTGGGATGGCTTGTTCAGCGCGGTATATGCGGGCGATTGCGTCAGCACCTGAGATTGTATTCTTTTTATCTGCCCGAGAGCGTGACCCGCAACGCAAAAGCAAATACACAGGATGATCGTTTGTTTCTTAAAATTCATTTTTTATATGATTGAATGTTATTGCTCTGAATATGCATACTCGTTAAGAACTTGCCGGTAGCCGCTGAAATATGGTCCGGTGTTTCCTGGTCATCAATTTCATCCTGCGACAACGGTCCGTCGTAACTGATGATTTCAATGGGGCGAAGGGGAACACAATAAATATCATTGGTACAGGCCAGCCCGTTCTGCTGGAAGGCCTGGTAACTGGTCCCTGCACTGTACCGGGCATTGTCCACATTGATCCCTGCATTAAAGAATGATTGATACACGCAGGGCAATGCATAGTTACGCAGCCAGTTGTTGTATTTGGCAGTTTCTTTTAAAACAATCAGTGGCAGCGTAAAATAAATGTATGAGCCGTTGTAATTGGAACTCACAAAGCCTGTGATATCGACACTTTCGAATTTTTCCGTAGCGGAGAGCCGGATATCCGGGCAATCCATCTGGTATCCGGTGGTTTGGGCGTAAGACATTTGCATTAATTTATCATGCACGCTATTGAAATGGCTGGTCCGGAAATGATAACTGTAGAGTATGATGTCCACATCTTTATCTGCCAGTTTCAAATCGTGATTTGTATTGAAACTGGCATATTTGGAGCTGATGGCCATTTGCGCGGAGCTAACGGAAAGACCTTTTGCTGCCGGCTGAGGACTGTTTTGTTTTATAAGACCACTGTATGCGGCATAGCTGATGCTGGCCTTCATGCCGGAGTTGCCGGACTGGGATTTATTGAGCATGGTCATCGCAGGAAGATTCGATTTGAACATGGCGTAATTATCCTGGGCCGTCATTTTCTTCCGTTTGATGATCTCCACCCGCACCACACAATCATTGGGCAATGTGGGGATATTAAATTTCAGGTAATGGCCGCTGCCACTGTTGACAGGCTCTTCAAAACTGCCTGTTTCACTGTGGTTTTTTATTGCCGTGAAACGGGCCACCAGACTGAATTTCTCCGAAGGATTACTGACACAGCTGTAATTCTTATCCAGGATGATAGCACCCTGTTTGGATTCTCCCTGCAGGAAGTAGCGCTGGTTGGGAAAAGGATAGGCCCCGAGACGGCTTTTTGGGTCTGCTATCAGTGCATCGGGGTTGCAATCCCCCGTTTTGAAATTGGCTGTTTGGTTCTGTTCCACAACGCCCCCTTTATAATAGGAATCGTTCCATTGGCCGTTGCTGAGCTCCTGTGCTTTTACGGTGGCAGAAACGGCATATTGGGTTTGCGCATCGAAAGCGTTATCGGGACTCATCGCCAGGGTCTTATTATCATCGTCTTCAAATACGGGGTAACTATTGTGATCCGCATAAGAAGCATATACCTGTCCGGTAGCCTGATTGGTAACGGTACAATTTTCAATCACCAGTTTATAACTACGCACCTGCTGGTTTCCGTTATCATCGGTAATCGCCAGGTCAAATTGTTTCTCTGCAGGGTAATTAAACAAAACTTCGGTAACGGCATTGATCGGCACATTCGATGTTTGGTCCGCCGGTTTTATTTCCTGGATCAGTGGAAGGCTAAAGACCTGTTGTTCGGGAACGCATTTATCGCCGAAAGCGACATGGAAATTCACGCTGCCGCTAACGGCGCCGTCCAGCACATTGTAATCAAAATTGGCGGTACCGTCGAACCAGTTTGGATTGGGAATACCGCCGCGCAAAAGCACACTGGCATCCACATCCAGCGCTTTTACCCGTCCGGAAAAAAACCAGAGATCCACCTGTACTCCGAATTCACCACTTATTCCGGCGTAGATCTGGCCAAGACCGTACCATCCGTTGACACCCGGCGGATTGATGTTTCCGTTGCAACCCTGGGTATAGTGGGCAAGACTGATGTCGAAACCAAGACCGGCTTTCACCGTTAAGTAAAAGATCAGGTAATCAAATTCGTGGGAGAACTTAAACTCGGCGCCAAATACCAGTCCACCCGCATCGGCATTATAGTCCAGCTTCTGGTAGCCGCTGAGTTGGGAAACATCCACTATATCAGGATCGGGATCCGGCAGTGAGGCATTCACCTGGTTACCCGCCATAAAATAGGC
>DASRLM010000508.1:0-2529 GCA_035648455.1 Puia sp.
AAACATCACAATCAATACCGTAATCAGAACCAGCCATTTATTGCATTTCAACATTCAGATCCATGGGATTTAACTGAAGGAAGCCTACCCCCTTATCATTTTACGTTATCATTCAATCCCCTACGCTATTTTTGCGGGTTAAAGGAACGCATTGGCCAGCATAAAAAAATTAGCCTCACAAACCGTCTGGTACGGCGCGAGTACCATCCTCGCGCGTTTCCTGTTTTACATGCTCACGCCCTACCTGACCCACAAATTCCGGGGCACGGTGGAATACGGGAAGATGAGCCTGGTCTTTGCCATTATCCCCTTCCTGTATACGCTGATCCTTTTTGCCTTTGAAACAGCCTATTTCCGCTTCATGCAGAGAAAGGAATACGAAGCGGATGTTTACGATACCCTCAGCACCTCCTTATTGATGAGTACGGTAGTGATCTGCGCGCTGACCGTAGTTTTTAACGTGCCCATCGCGCATTTTATTGGACTGAGTACGCATCCCCAATACATCACCCTGAGCGCCCTCATCATCGGGCTGGACGCACTGAGCGCCCTGCCCTTCGCCAAACTCCGGTATGAGAACCGGCCCATCAAATTTGCGGCGGTCAGGATGGGGGGCATTCTGATTAATATCGCGACGGTATATTTCTTTCTGACGGTTTGTCCGGACGTGATCCGGAAGAACCCGAATTCCGTCCTGCGACTGATTTACAGTCCCGGTTTTGGTGCGGGATATGTGCTGATCGCCAATATCGCCGCCTCGTTTTTTCAGTGGATAGCGCTCTGGAAGGAGTTCAGCAGCATGAAGCTGAAGATAAATAAAACCCTGTGGAAGGAAGTGATGGTCTATGCCCTGCCCCTGACCATTGCCGGTTTTGCCGGGATCATCAACGAGACCTTCGACCGGGTGATGCTGGAAAAATGGTCCCCGCTCAAGGGGGACGCGGCCACTTTCGAGGTGGGGGTGTACAGCGCCTGCTACAAACTGTCCATCCTGATCACTTTGTTTGTCCAGGCCTTCCGCATGGGCGCCGAGCCCTTTTTCTTCAAGCAATCCACGGAAGAGAATGCGCCCAGGGTCTATGCCCGGGTGATGAAATTCTTTGTGCTGACCATCTGCTTGATGTTCCTGCTGGTATCGCTTTATCTGGATGTCTGGAAGCAATTCATCCGGGACGAAAAGATGTGGGAAGGGTTGAAAGTAGTGCCTATCCTGTTGTTTGCCAACATGTTCCTGTGTAGCCAGCCCCAAATTTAAGACTGTTCCGAAGACGACAGAATTGTTAACTTTAAACAGTCAAAATTTGTATGAAAAGGAAACGGTTTACGGAGTCGCAGATCATCAAAGCGCTCAAGGAGCACGATGGTGGCAAAGATGTGTTAGAGATCTGCCGGGAGATGGGTATCCACAAAGCAACACTTTATAATTGGCGAAAAAAATATGGAGGGATGGAGGTCCATCAGCTTACGCAGTATAAAGAACTTCAGGAAGAGAACCGGAAGCTCAAAGCCATGTATGCCGACCTGGCACTGGATCACCGCATCCTAAAAGAGATCGTTGAAAAAAAAATTTAAGCCCGGTCGTAAAACGTGTGGTTGCTGCAGAAGTGGTAAAAGAATGCTCATTGCCGATCGGACGTGTATGCCGGGTGCTTCAGATATCCAAAACGGCTTATTACTACAAAAGCTGCAAGGACGACAGCGAGGTCATGGATAAGCTGAGAAGTTATGCTGAACAAATGCCCACCCGTGGATTTGGGGAATATAGAAAACTGATCCGCAAGGAAGGGATCGGATGGAACCACAAACGGATAAAACGTATCTATAAGCTGATGAAGTTGAACCTAAGACGCAAACATAAGCGCAGATTACCAACCCGGTTTAAGATACCGCTGGCAGTGCCCGATGCGGAGAATCATACCTGGTCAATGGATTTTATGCACGATGCATTGGAAAACGGCCGAAAAATAAAAGTGCTGAATTTGATAGATGATTTTAACCGTGAGGCCCTGGCTATTGAAATTGACAGTTCGCTTTGCGGATCAAGAGTGAAACGGGTATTGGAGGCTGTAATAGAATGGCGTGGTAAGCCCAGGTTCATCAGAGCGGATAACGGTCCTGAATTTATCAGTCATGAACTGGTTGATTTTTGCAATGGTCAGGATATTGAGCTCAGGTACATACAACCCGGCAAGCCAATGCAGAATGGATACGTGGAGAGATTCAACCGGTTTTACCGCGAAGATGTGCTGGATGCGTATTTGTTTGGCAGTTTGCAGGAGCTGAGATTGCTATCAGAGGAATGGATGGAATTCTACAATGAAAAACATCCACATGAATCGCTGAATGATATGAGCCCAAGAGAATATTTAGAGGCTGTGAACAGTGGAAAACTCGCCACCCACAAAACCCAGGAGGAGTTTACCACAATTAACAGCCATAATAGTAGTAGCAATATTAGTAAATTGTCGTTGACAACCCAGTCTTAAAAAAGGGGCGGCTACATGTGCAGTGACCCTTCCCCGAAAAAAC
>DASRLM010000509.1:0-6243 GCA_035648455.1 Puia sp.
GAACAAGACATCGCCGGTGTCGCGGATATTAACAATTGCTTAATAAGTATAATGACCGGCGGCTGTTTACGGGAATATTATTTTGCGATCTTTGAAAAAACAGCGTCTCATGGCTTTAAAAAGCTTTGATCAAACCCGGAAAGATTTAGAAAAACTCATTGCCAAACATCAACTGAAACCCGAACTGAAATTACAAAATCCCTATATTGCCAGCGGTCCGGATTATGAAATACTGGCCATTGGGAAACCCAACGGGCTCTATGATATCCAGCTCCTGAGCAAAGAGCAGGTAGAAAAATCCCTGACCAATACCATCCGGATCTTCAGGGATTATGCCAGAACGGGGAAATAGCTTATTCTTCGGATGTGTCCATCTTCAGCATAACAGCCTTCTTCCGGGAACGTCTTTCTTCTTCACCGAGTAAAAGTCCCCATGACTTTAAACTGTCCACCCGGTCAAAAACAATCTTCATTACCGCAATAACAGGGATGGAGAGGAACATTCCGGAAATACCCCAGATCATTTCTCCGACCACTACGCCCAACACCGTGATGAGCGCATTTATCTTCACTTTGGAACCTACAATAACCGGGAGCAACACATTGCTGTCGATCAGGTGGGTAATGACCAGGGTAATGATAACCAGAACCACCTTGCCTGCTATGGCAGCGGTGGCAAACGTGATCAGTGAACTCAGTAAGAGGGCTGTGAATATGCCGAGGTAAGGAATGATGTTAAACATTCCCGTTATGAGCCCCAGTAAAATAGCGTATTTCACATCCAGAGCCCAGAATGCTATACAGACCACGGTGGAAACGATCACCATTTCAATAAAGAGCCCCAGGATGTATTTCCGAAGAATGAACTGCACTTTTTCAATGATGTCGTGTACGATGAGCGAATTTTCTTCCAGGAATACGGAAACCAGGAAGGTCATAATCAGTCTCCGGTAGGTTAAAAAAAAGAAGGTATAAATAAAAGTAAAAATCAGAAAAAGCAGGATCGAAGAGATGGACATGATGGTAGCGCCGACCACAGAAGTTCCGGAAGAGAGCACCTGGGACGTAGCCGACTGAACATAATTCATCTGCTTGTGTGCATTGATATGGTACTTGTGCGAGATCCAGTGCTGAAGATCTGTAAGGGAACTGTTTACCTGGGCCTTGAACTGGGGCCAGTCGTCTGCCAGTGTACCGATCTGCGACCCCACCACATACACGATCAGTGAGATGGCCGCCAGTAAAAGCAAAACAGCCAGCATGGATGCGGCTCCCCTGGGCAACCGGAACTTATTCTCCAGGAACGAGGCGAGCGGAAGCAGCAAAATAGAAAAAAGACAGGAAAAAATAATGGGACTCAACAGATCCTTGGAGATGATCACGAGAAAACCAATGGCAATCAGGATAACCAGCACCGATGCCAGCTTATGATAAAAGGGCAGCGTTTTGAAGTTAAGGCTCATAAAAAAAATTAACCTTTAAAAAAACAAAGGAAATACCAGATAAATGTAGTTTAAATTAACTTTGCATAAATGATCATCTATGGGCATCACCGATAAATTATTTCAGCACAAAAATGAAAAGGCAGCGGCCAATCTGAAAGCAGGGCACGATTTTTTAGAAGCGAATAAAAAGCGTCCCGGCGTAACTGCCCTGCCCAGTGGTTTGCAGTATGAAGTGCTGGAACAGGGATCCGGTATAAAACCTTCGGCATCCAGCAAGGTAACCTGTCATTATCATGGCACCCTGGTAGACGGTACTGTTTTTGACAGTTCGGTAAAACGCGGTGAACCGGCTACTTTCCCGCTGAATATGGTGATTAAAGGTTGGACAGAAGGTTTGCAACTGATGTCGACAGGCAGTAAATGGCGTTTCTTTATTCCATCCGACCTGGGTTATGGCGACCGGCAGGTAAGTGCACAGATTGGTGCGAACAGTGCCCTTATTTTTGATGTGGAGCTTATTGCGGTGAATTAAACAGAAAATATTCAAATCATCCATAACAATCCGGAATGAAAAGCAGAAAATTGCTGATCGGTATAGGAATCGGGCTAACCGCTCTGGTGGTTATTCAGTTTGTCCGAACAAGGGAAAAAAGGGAAAAGAAACGCGTCCACATTGCCAACGAAGGTTATGAAACAGCAGAGGATATTTTGTATCCGAAGGGCAGCATCCTGAAATTAAGTTAATGGTATAGGCCATACCTCATCGTTCCCCAAACAACATCTTAAACACACTGTTTTCCCCGGTGGACAGATTCTTTACTTTCAACATATACATACCCGGTAATACGGAATCATCCCGCAGATAAATCAGGGTTCCGGATTGTACGGATACCGGGTTGCCGGTATACAGCATTTGCCCGGCTATATTGTACAGAACGTACTGGTAGCGACAGGTCTGGCCCGCCTGAATATTTATATTCAGCAGTTTGCTAACCGGGTTGGGATAGACCGAAATCCGGTCGCCCGGTTTAAAGTTTATCTGAACGACGTTGCTGTATTCAAATTTATTATCGGCCCCGATTACCTTCAGGCGATACTGGTTCTCTCCGCTTTCGGGACTGCTGTCAATAAAATTATAAGAACCCGGTCCGGGATTTCCGGGTATGGATCCGATGGGTTCAAAAATGCCGGTTTTCCCATTTTTTCTTTCCATCACAAAGGTTATGCCGCTCGCATCACTGTTTGCATTCCAGGTTAACTGGGAAGCGCTTTCATTCAGGATATGACCCTTCAGGGTAACGGATTGAGGCAATACCCATATTCCATCACACATGCCATCCAGATGAAAATAGGATAGTTTGGTTAAACAACCATTGTTGATGGACATCCGGTTGACGTAGATTCCCGTATCGCCCGGTGTCAGGTAGGGTACATTGTAAGTTGGACCCGTACCCACCAGTATACTGTCGGCAGACGTGATCTTTGATTTCTTATACCAGATATAGGTGGCATTCGGTATTATACCCGTTGATAAAGTGATGTTCGCATAAATACAATTCGATGTTGCCGTCACAATGGTGTTCGCCAGGGGCAGTATGCTCACATCGTTTAAAGCGGCATTCCCGCAGGCGTCAATGGCCCTTAAGCGTACCAGGGAATACGGCACCCCATTGCTGATGGTGAATACGGGGTTCGATTGCGGAACAGTGACAATAACCGGCGTGGAAGGAATACTGCCAATCACCTGGTAGGTAAAAGGCGCCACACCAGCACTCACCGATGCACCTACGCTAAAACTGTTATTATCGCACTGGTAGGCCGCGGACCTCGCGAGGTTCGGGAATGCGTAATTCGGAAGTGTTACGGTATCATTTACGGTCATGGAACAACCGGTGAACGAATACGTGATCACATAAATGGCATCTTCCAGATTGCTGAATGTAAAATTGTTACCGGACCTGAAAGAATAACCCTGGGTAACGGGTGCAAAATTCTTCTGGGTGATGGACAGGTTTACTCCTGCGAGGTTGGTGCTGGCAATCACCAGCAGATCGGAGGTGCCATCCGGCGTAATGCTCGACGGGCATTTCGGCGTTATGGTATACGTGTGGTCAAGCGCACTTTGCTGAGCCCATACATACTGCGTTGCCGGTGTACCGCAGGCAGCAGAAACCACCACTTTGTATTTCTGGCCGGGAATCACTGCCGGGATCTGCGGAATGCTGATGTTAACTGATCCCGACGTGACCGTACTGATCAGATTATTCAAACTGTCATATACGGATACAACATAAGGTCCAAAACCGGAAATAATGTGCACACTCAGATCACTGGCATTATAGGTACAGGATGGCGTGGCCGTGACCGAAATCTGGGGTATGGCGGCTGCCTGGGTGAAACATCTTTCCATGCTTGTATCCAGGCAACTGTTACTGATGTCGATGCAGTAAGATCCGTAGGCCAGGTTATCAAAAACGCCCGTAGAATTACTGGTTATCAAAGTTCCTGAAATATTTTTCAGATAATACGTAGCGCCCGTCAGATTAACCTGTCCCGTGATGCTGGCGGAAAAAGTAGCGCATCGCTGATTGGTGAAATTCACAGCTATCCCTGCTGAAGATACTGGCCTGGCGGCTGAAAAATTAGAAATAAACACGGTTCCGGCGCAACCATCGGTTGTAATGATGTGGTAACTGCCAAACCCGGTGATATTGAATGCTCCCGTACTGTTACAGGCGCCGATCTGATTATTCAGATTATCATAAAGACAAAAGCTGGGGCTGTTCAGATTTTTCTGGTTGGTCACTTTTGCCGTGAATCCCGCGCAGGTGATGTTGCTGATTGCAACGGGACCAACAGAGGGTACCGGCGCAAATATCGCAAAGCATTTATTCAGTATGGCGCCGGAACAGCCGTCTGTAATCTTTATACAATAAGATCCGTAAGGTATATTATTGAATACGCCTGTGCTATTACAGGGAATACCCGTTACGGGATTGCCGGACTGGTCGGTTAAGCAATATTGTCCGTTGTACAGGTTGGCCTGTCCGGTTATGGTTACCGTAAAACCGGTGCATGTTTTATTGCTGATGACCGGCGCGTTTGCGGTTGGGAGCGGTTGGGTTACGGTAAAGCAGCGCTGAATGCTGGTATCGGCACAGGCATCAGTAACATGTATACAATAAGCGCCGTAAGCCAGGCCGGGAAATATACCAGAGCTGTTGCAGGTTATGGGATTGCCCAGATGATCCACCAAGCAATACAGGGGTGTGATCAGGTTGGATTGTCCGGTAACCGTTGCCGTAAAGCCGGTGCAGGTATAACCGCCGATCGTCACCGTGCTGCCTACAGACCGTATCGGTTTGCCCGCCGTGAAACTGACCGTAAAGACAGAGCCGGTACATCCATCGGTCACTTTTACCAAATAGGCCCCATAGGGAAGATTGTTAAAGATACCGGTGGAATTACACGCGCCCATGGCATTTCCCAGGTTGTCAAATAAACAATATTGCGGACTGGTCAGGTTTTGTTGTCCGGTTACTGTAGCGGTAACACTGGTACAGGTATAATTGGAAATGGCCACTGCACCCGTCAGGGATGGAACGGCCCGGGCCTGCGAAAAACATCTGGTAATCACTGTATCATAACAGGTATTGGTAATTTTGATGCAATAGGATCCGTAAGGGATACTGCTAAAGGATCCCGTGGCGTTACAGGGCTGGCCCACCACCGGATTTCCGAGATTGTCAACAAGACAGAATGTTGGGCTGTTGAGGTTTTGCAAGTTGGTAACGGCGGCATTAAAACCGGTACAAACCGGAGACGTGATGCTGACCAGGGCAGCGACGGATGGAACGTTGTTGTTCGTCCAGGATTTGACCTGAACATTTCCGCACCGGTCCCTGGCTACCAGGTTCATGGATCTTTTCTGGCCCGGATCAAAACTAAATGTGCTGGTGGAAAACCAGCTGGTATCCCCGGTATTGTTCACCACCCCGTATTGAAATCCGCTGAAGGCGACCCCGCCGCTGTTGTTATTTCCCTTGCTGTCAAGCAGGTTGATGGTGGCCTGGAAAGAAGAGCAGCCAAACTGGGTAACGGGAGCCGAAACTATGGACCAGGTGTAATTCTGAATACTGATGTTACGGGTTTGAATGCCACCACAGGAATCCGTGAGCTGAACGGAATAGGAACCCGGTATCAGGGTCGTAAAGGTTCCGGTGGAATTGGTGGTGCCGATCCCCATGGGAGAAGGCGCAACCAGCGAAAAAGTAAAAGGCCCGAGACCATTCTGCAGCGCCGCTACCGAAATGGTGCCGTCACTGCCATCGGAACAGGTTACATCCGTTTGGGTGATACCAAAACGCGGATCGCTATAGGAGCCGGAAATAATGATGTTGTCCATTTCCATCCGTGCAACCACTTATAATATCCTTGACAATGATGTTGTATGTTCCAGGTGCCAAACCGGTAATCAGGCTGGAAGATGTAAAATCTGTAGTAATGCTTCCGGTTAATTTGTAGTTGTAAGTTCCGGAACCGCCCGAGGCATTTATTTGCAGTGCACCCGTTGCTGTACACCTGGACTCTTTTGCAGTATAAGTGGCTGTTAATCCGCTGCAATCCTGCGCCGCAAGATGGCTTAGGGCAAATAACTGCAAAACCAACAGCACAAAAACCCCGTGTTTAGGGCAAAGGTTCAGTTTCATGGGTATCGATTTTCCTCGGGTTCTTTCAAACGAATTAAAAACCTTTATAAGTATGGACCTGCATTCAAGTTGAGTATAAAACAACAGCA
>DASRLM010000510.1:0-3279 GCA_035648455.1 Puia sp.
CCCCGCGTCAGGGAAGTGCAAAAGCAATATAGTCACCGCCGCTTTTTAATCCCCTTCCTCCGCCGGCTGCGATAACAATATATTGTGTGCCGGCCAACTGGTAAGTGATGGGCGTAGCGAATCCACCCGCAGGAAGTTGGAATTCCCAAACCTGTTTACCCGTCCTGCTGTCGAATGCCCGGAT
The DNA here is from genome assembly GCA_035648455.1 of Puia sp. Taxonomy (GTDB): domain Bacteria; phylum Bacteroidota; class Bacteroidia; order Chitinophagales; family Chitinophagaceae; genus Puia. Next base: position 185 of record DASRLM010000510.1, read on the forward strand.
CTTTTCATCCCTTGTGCCTGCGATGAAAACGAGGCCGCCGGCCGTTGCCAGGGGTCCGCCATAAGATTCGGTGCCGGTGACCGGAATGCCTTTTTTTGTCAGCTCCGGATATTCTCCCAGTGGTACCCGCCATTTATATTCTCCGGTATTCAGGTCAATCGCATTGAGCGTACCCCATGGCGGTTTGATACCGGGATACCCGTTTGAATCCGTGAGCTTTTCCCAGACCCTGCTGAAATAAGGGGGCTGGTAAGGGAAGGCTGGTTCCACATTTTTCTGGTCTCCCACATGATGCCTGTCCGCCTGATGTTCTGCCATCGCACGATGCATGCCATGCACATTGCTTTCCAGGAAACGGATGATGGCCATGCGGTCCGCTTCGGCAAGCGTTTGGAAGGAAGGCATCCTTCCCTGCCCGGTTTTCAATACCCGGTCAATCTCTGCCTCCGGCATACGACTGTTAATATTCAGGAGACCGGGCACTTCCTGGCCATTGCCCCTGCGATCGGCGCCATGGCATGTTGCGCAGAGGGAAATATATAATCCGTTTCCCCGGGATAGCGCGGCGATCTCTCTTTGCTGATCTGCCCGGGAGATCATGCGCAGCAGCCAGGGAGCGTTGTTGCTGTTCTGATAAAGGATGCCATTGCTGTCAACCGCATTTCCACCCCATTCCGCGCCACCACTGTAACCAGTCAAAACGGTTCCGCGGGTGGAGGGCGGAAGGAATTTCATGCCATACCCGGTCCCCTTTAAAATTCTTTCTACGTAATCGTGTGCCTTCTTTGAGATATCCGTGATATCGCTGTCCGCCAGAAATTGATTACTTAGGGGCGCGGGTTTCAATGGAAATTTCTGTACCGGCCACGGATGTTCTCCCGGTAATCCCTGCGTCGGAACCGGCCGCTCATCGACCGGAAAAATCGAGTGACCATTGTCGCGGTCCAGCACATAAACCAGTCCGTCTTTGGTGGACTGAACCACCACATCCACTTTCTTTCCATCCCGGACAATGCTGGTCAGGTTCGGCGGACAGGGAATATCACGGTCCCAGAGATCGTGGTGAATAGTCTGGTAATACCATTTCAGTTTGCCGGTCTGCGCATCTAAAGCCAGCACGCAATTCGCATACAGGTTCATGCCTTCCCTGGCGCCACCATAAAAATCCGAAGATGGCGAGCCTGTTCCGAAATAAACCAATCCTCTTTTCTCATCCAGCGCCATGCCACCCCAGTTGTTTACGCCGCCCGCCCATTGATAAGCCTCCTGCGGCCAGGTTTCATAGCCGGGTTCTCCCGGCTGGGGAATGGTATGAAAAGTCCAGACGAGTTTACCTGTGCGCACATCGAAGCCACGCACATAACCCGGTGCGGCATTGCCCGCTTCAGACACGGCGGATCCGATGATCAGGATGTTTTTACAGATGACAGCGGGAGATGTGGCGGCCACATACAGATGCTGTACATCGTGATTGATGCCCAGGCCGGTATAGAGACTGAGCCGCCCCGATTCGCCAAAAGACGTAACCGGTTTACCGCTAACCGCATCCACCGCATAGAGGTTGGAGCCGGCTGAAAAGAAAATTCGTTTGTCGTTTCCGTCTTGCCAATAGGTCATTCCCCGGCTTCGTGTATACCTGGGCGTTAGATCTGAAAACGGATCGAATGTCCACAGTTCCTTTCCGGTTGCCGCATCCAGTGCAAAGAGCCTCAGATGCGGGTCGAGGCCATAGAGTATGCCCGCCACAACGATGGGCTGACATTGGATTTCCTGGTCTGCATCGGGGCGGCCACCGGCGTTTTCCCCGGTGCTGACCGCTGAATGGTAGACCCAGACCGGACGCAGGCTTTGCACGTTACGCGTATTAATCTGGTGCAGCAGCGAATACCGGTTGCCCGCCTTATTTCCTCCGTAGTCGGGCCATTCCGTATCCTGGTCCGGATGTGAACAACCTGCTGCAGCCAGGAATGCGGCGAATAAAAAAAAGCGAATTACTTTCATGAGGGATACCTCATTCTCCATGTTCAATTAAAATCATATTGAATTGTCCAGCTAAATGTTTCACCCGGCAGCACTTTCACCCGTATATAAGGTTCGGGGCAAAGGATTGTGGAAGAACCCCAGAAAACGAGCCGGGACAAAGGGCGGTTGCAGCGAATGCGGACGCCGGTCCCGGTGATCCGGTTCTGCAGGCTGATATCATAATCCTTATCCGACTGGCCATAGCCGTGTAATATCGCATAAACGGATTCGCGGCCGGCAGGTTGCCGGAGCACCGTGATGGAATCGCCCCGCATGGCCGCGATATCATCCAGTCCCCTGGCCTGCTCCGCGGTAAGGGGAAAAGAGAAATGAAGCACGAGACCCGGCCCCATCGGGCGCTTATCCAGCAGGAAAAAATTATGATCAAAGACTTCCGTTTCAATCGTCTTCTTCCCGGTATTCTTCAGGTGGTGGATCAGCAGGAGTTCCGGTTTCCCTTTCACGAGCTGCAATTCTTTTTCATACCGGTAAGCATACGACGTATCGTTGAGCCGGTGGATGAATCGGATGTTGCCGGCCGAACTTTTTATTTTCCATTTACCGGCATTCAGGATCGAGTAATATTTGAATGGCGAATACGGCGATGCATCGGGTTTGGATAAAACGCCGATACCGATCTTTACAAAGGATCCGCCCGCAGCCGCTTCATCATAACCCAGCGGATCGAAGGCCTCTGCCGGTCCCATGATGGCGTCATTTTTGGTTGGGCTATATTGGTCGAACCATTTCCCGCTGTAACTATGCCCGTTGTAACTGAGCTCCGGCATAACGCCCGACCAGTCAAAACGGGTTCCCCGGTAGTATCCGCTTTCTGCCTGCGGCAGGAATACCTGCGCATGAACAAGACCATTGGTCATTTCAAGGGTTGGATATTCGGGGGCCTGCAGCGCACTCATCAGAAGAAAGGACAGCATGACCGCCGCCAGGCAGATTATCTTTATTTTGATCACACAGCGGAATTTTGAGATACTTTTATTTTACGGCCTGATGATCGTCCCATCTCTCTTGCGGATCGTCCATTTGCCTGCGTGGTTATTGATCGGGTATTTGGC
>DASRLM010000511.1:0-4114 GCA_035648455.1 Puia sp.
ACGCTAAAATTATACAACAGGGAATCGCAGGGACAATAAATATAAGTCTGAGAAACCACGAAATGGAGATTGTTGCTGGCGTTGTATTGATTTATATAGTCCGTAATATACTGCTGCAGGTAGTTCATATACTGAAGCCGCGCGGAATTATCTGCCCCCGGTTGAAACAATACGTTCCAGTCAAGCCATTTGGTTTGATGGGTATTATATGGGCTAACCGGAGGATGAGAGGGAGCTTTATCCAGCGCGTACTTTAAATGACAGGAACCGATGCAAACGATCAGGGAAATATATAGGACGATACGGCACACCCTGTTGAGGAAATCACCGCGAAAACGGGCATTCTCTTTCATAAGAAAAAGTTTAAGGTTTATAATGAAGATGTGTTACCACTTCTTTAACCACGCCTGTGCAGTCTCCTTTCCATCAAGCCCATCCTGTACTACCTTTTGCAACAGTTGTTTTGCCTTAGCTTCGTCACCGGAATGGTTTCGTTCCATCAGCGTAAGGGCCTGATAGAGCAGGGCGGGATTTGCATAAAGATTTGTATATGTTTCCAGTTGTTCAAAGTAGGCTGACGCTTTATCGTATTCTTTAAGACGAAGCGCCACTATGCCGGCATATTTCTTTGCCGTAAAATTGGAGGTATCGGATTGAATGATTTTTTCAAATTGCTGCAAGGACTCAGCCGTTTTGCCTTCATTATACAAACGAAGACCGTTTTGCAGGCTATCGTTGCGGCTGCTCATTTCCACACCAAGGGTTTGCAGATTTTTCAGGATATACTGATCAGCCAACTGCTTTTTGGGAGCGGGGCTAATAAAAATGTATAACCCAAAAACGATTCCCGCAATCACTGCGGCAGTTGCTAGATAATAAGCCAGTTTGATTACCCTGTTTGTATTCCGGGAATCCCGATCCTTCCTGTAAATTTCCCAAAACCGCTGTTTTTTATTTTCCTCCGCCTGTTCTCTGGAAGCCTGAAATACGCTTAGGTAAAAAGCCACTTCTCCTGCAAAAACAGGATCTGATTCCATTTTTTCCCCAAACAGCCTGGCTTCTTCTGGCAGTGGCTGGGTTTTAAAATAGTGGTCAATATATTCCGGGGTATCCATTTTGTGTTCAGGTAATGTTGTAGATCCTCCGCATTTTTTCCAGGCAACGGAGCCTGCTTGTTTTTACCACATCTGCTGTTTTATAATAAAGCATGGCGGCAATTTCCTTATCGCTGTAGTTATCTCCCCAAAACAGCAATAATTGCCTGCATTTATCTTCCAGACTGCCCAGTTTTTCTTTGAGCAAATTCCAATCGGCCTTGTCGATCAGCTTTTGCAGTACAGACCTGGATGAGTCAGACAGGAGCAGCAGCCGGTCTGAAATGGACTCCGATCTGTTCACGCTATTTTTATTAGTCGTTTTTTTACGGATCAGGTCAACACATTTATTGTGGAAAATCTGGTAGAGATAAGTTTTCAGGGAAGCGCGGCCTTCAAAACCTGCGTTGATTAAGTTTTCAATGGCAACCAGAATGGTATCGGAATAGGCATTGAAGGCATCGTCTTCAGATAAAGCATGTTTGGTTATGCCTTCCCGTATGAAATAAGAGAACCTGCTAAATAATTGTTCCTCGCTTCTTCTTCTGTCAGTACCACCCTGGCGAAGCTGTTCAATTATTCCCCGGTCAGCTTTAAGTAAGGAATCAGAGCGGTCCATGATCGTATCGTCTTGCCTACCAATTTAAGGAAAAATAACCTCATCTCCTTATTTCTGTTTACCTCCTTTTGAATACTACGTCTAAGCATTTACACCTAATCAATTTCTTTAACTATTAAACCTTACAAAAATGAAAAAATTCCTGATTTTGCTGATCATAGGATGTATTTCCTATCCAGCCCTCGCCGGCAGCATTTATGCCCAGGGAAACGGCGATGTGGTTGCGTTTACGAACGCGAAACTCTTCATTAAATCGATTCAGGCTTTTGCCGGCCTGGGGAACCTGCCTTTCCTGGATTCCGTGAATACCAGCGATTTGAGCAGGGTCAGCCATGTGGCCATTAAAGATTTCAAGGGCCGGTATGCATTGGCTTCCGGCGAAAAATGGTTTGCGCTAAAGGGTGGGTTTATGGCTTATTTTAGTCAGGATGGGTTTAATAACAGGGCTTATTACAATAAAAAGGGCCGTTGGCAATGTTCCCTGACCTATTATAACGAGGACAAACTACCCAGGGGAATAAGGGCTATTGTAAAAAGCGCATATTATGATTATACCATTGCGGTGGTTGAAGATGTGGAAACCTGCGTGAATGGGGTTTACCTGATCTATCTGGAAGACAAAACAAGTATTAAAATTGTAAGGGTGACCAGGGACGGTGATATGGATGTGTTTAAGGAAATTATTAAGTCGTAACGGCATACTTCCCGTTTTCCCTATAACCTGTTGCCTCCTCATGGAGGCAACTTTTTTTATCCATCAGGAACTCAGGCACTTCTTGATTTTCCGCTCCAGCAAATCCAATATGGCCTGGGATTTTACCAGGGTTTTTGCCTTCCTGAAATTTTCCAGCGCTTCCTTTGTATGTCCTGCCTCAAAGTAGAATTCACCCAGCGAAGCATAGAGCAAATAATAATTTTCCAGCGCCTTTCGTTTTTTCAATTCATTCAGACACAGGATGGCCGCTTCGGGTCCGTCCCTTTTCCCTACGATTATGGCCAGGTTCAGTTTGATTACCGAAGAAGGCTTTAATTTTTCCAACGCTGAATAATAATTATGAATCTTGATCCAATTGGTTTCGCTGAAACCTGGTGCCAGACAATGTTCTGCAGCAATCGCCGCTTCCAGGTGGTAAGTGGTTGCCGAATTTCCGGTAGCCGACTGAACAAGGAATTCGAAGCCTTGCGTAATCAGTTCTTTGTTCCACAGCTTCCGGTCCTGATCTTCCAATATAATCAGGTCATTGTTATTGTCAATACGGGCGTCAAAGCGGGCAACATGAAAGCACATGAGTGCCAGTAGAGCATAGATGGGGGAATATCCGGCAGTGACCGGCGTTCCGATCAGCAGTCTGGCCAGCCGCATGGCTTCCAGACAAAGGTCTTTGCGGATGGTCAGTTGATCTCCGGAGGCATTATATCCTTCATTGAATAATAAATAAATGACGAGCAAAACCGAATCCAGCCGTTTCATCAGATGCTGACCGGTTGGAACAGTGAAATCAATTTGCTCATTCCGTATTTTTTCCCGGGCCCGGTATAGCCTTTTATTGATGTTGGATTCCGTGGCCAGTAATGCTGTTCCGATTTCTGAAATACTGAAACCACAAAGTGTTTTTAGCGTGAGCGCGATCTGTGCTTCAGCGGGTAAGGCAGGGTGGCAACACGTAAATATCATCCGCAGCTGACTGTCCATTATTTCATCTTCCAGAAAAATATGGTCCATGGCATAGGAGGCGGTCCATTCGGATTTTAGCATAGTATCCATGTCTTTGGCAAATGAACGGAAAAGTCTTTCCCGCTTAATGGTATTGATCGCTTTACGCTTGGCGACCACCATCAGCCAGCCGGCAGGATTATCCGGTATTTCGCCCCGGCTCCAGTCTTTCAACGCCTGGTGCATGGTATCCTGGAGCACGTCTTCGGCGAGTTCCAGGTTATGGATGCCGAAAAGGCGGGTTAAAATAGCAACCATCCTTCCCGCTTCCTGGCGGAAAAGATGGTCGATTAAGGATTGGACATCCCGGGATGAGGAAAGCATGAATAACGGATATTACATCATGGGTTTTAACCTGCGCAATTCCAGTTGAAACTGGTCGAGAAGCGGGCATTGTTGGGTCAGTTCTGTCGCTTCCTGGATGTCGTTGGCATTGATGATAACATAGCCGGAGATCATCTCCTTTGACTCCATGAAGGGGCCGTCGGTTAATACTTCGCTTTTGGATTTGAGCAAACGGGCATCCGTTACCTCCAGCGGAGCACCGCCAACATAGCGGCCTTTGAGTACCTTTTCCATCCATTCGCCGAAAAGTTCCATCCTTTTTTGCATGGCTTCCGGTGAGGCTGTAGAATGATCGCTACCTCTTACGATGATCAGAAACTGGTTCATAAAAATGATTTGAAT
>DASRLM010000512.1:0-2353 GCA_035648455.1 Puia sp.
ATTCCCACAACCAGTTTGGGTCTCGATGGGCCTGCCATTTCCGTTTGTCCGAACCCCTGATGAATAAAAAACATGGGAATTAAAACAAACAACAACACCCGTTTTGCAATCATTTCAGCCCTTTTTGACAAATGTATCGCGATTTTCCGACTTGCCCTGTTCCTCAAATGCATTATTTTTACGTCAATTTTTTAATTCAACCAGAAACAACAATGGCAGATATTTTTGAAAAGCTCACAAAAAATCAGGGACCGATCGGGCAACATCGTGAAAGGGCGCATGGGTATTTTGCATTCCCTAAACTGGAAGGAGAAATCAGCAGCCGGATGAAATTCCGGGGCAAGGACATGATTGTATGGAGTCTTAATAATTATCTTGGACTGGCCAATCATCCGGAGGTGAGAAAAGCGGATGCCGATGGCGCAGCGGCTTATGGACTGGCTTCGCCTATGGGTGCCCGTATGATGAGTGGAAACAGCCATGAACATGAACAACTGGAAAAAGAACTTTCCGCTTTTGTAAAAAAGGAAGACAGTTGCCTGCTTAATTATGGTTATCAGGGAATGGTCAGCATCATTGATTCCTTATGCGACCGTCACGATGTGATCGTGTACGATGCTGAATGTCATGCCTGTATCATTGATGGATTAAGGTTACATGCCGGTCACCGTTTTGTGTTTAAACACAACGATCTCTCAGATTTTGAAAAGCAGGTTCAGCGCGCCAACGCATTGATTGAAAAACAATCCTCGGGCGGCGTATTGGTGATTACGGAAGGCGTTTTCGGAATGGCGGGGGATCAGGGCCGGCTGAGAGAAATCGCGGCATTAAAAAAGAAACACGGTTTCCGGTTACTGGTGGATGATGCCCATGGTTTTGGCACGCTGGGTAAAACCGGGGCAGGTGCCGGAGAAGAGCAGGGCGTTCAGCAGGAAATAGATCTTTATTTTTCCACCTTCGCCAAATCCATGGCTTCTATCGGCGCATTTGTGTCCGGCAACAAAGCCATCATTGATTATATCCGGTACAATATCCGCAGCCAGATTTATGCCAAGAGCCTGCCGATGGCCATGGTGCTGGGCAATCTGAAAAGGCTGGATCTATTGCGGAAAAACCCCTCCCTGAAAGATAAACTCTGGAAGAATGCCCTGAAACTGCAGGCCGGTCTGAAAGGAAAAGGATTTGATATCGGAAAAACAGATTCCGTGGTAACCCCCATTTATATGAAGGGCGATATACCAGAAGCTACGGCGATGGTCATGGATCTCCGGGAAAATTATGGCATTTTCTGTTCCATTGTAGTGTACCCCGTCATTCCAAAAGGGCATATCATCTACCGGCTGATCCCTACTGCCGTTCATACGGATGAAGATATACAGGCCACCCTGGAAGCATTTGATGCTACTAAAAAGAAGCTGGATGCGGGGGATTATAAAATGGAAGCGATCCCCGATATGGCTGAGGCTTAATGTTTTATAAAGGTAATGGAGCCGGACTTGCATAAAGGCCGGCTTTTTTCGTTATTATACTCTAGTTGGTTATGAATAAACGTGTTATGCATGCCATCTGACTGAAAACCCTTGAAAACTTAAAAGATTGGATTGTTATTGCGAAACACCATATTATGCCTGATGCTGACCATGGCCATGCACAGCTATGCGTATTCATCCGGCGTGCCCAAAACGGATTCAGGAACCGTAATCATTACCCTTCAAAATGCATCAGACCGCCAGAGCCATATAGATTCCATTTATCTGATCTTTGACCGCTACGACAAACGGGGTGCAGGAATAATCAGGCGGGTATATCGTCCGAAGGATAACCAGGTGGAAATAATGGTGCCCAGGGGTCGCTATTATGTCAATATCTATTGTTTGGGCATCTATAACCGCGCCGGTTTTGACCGGATCATAACGGCCAGACCAAACCGCAAACTGAAGATCTTCCTCAAACTACAGGCAAGTTCCCTGTTTACCCCGGGTATGGTGGAAATACCCCGCGAAAAATGGGACCCGGCCCATCTCGCCATCATGCAGTCGCATGCTTCAAAATAAACCCGTCAGCCACCAAAAAAAAGACCTCCTTGTTGAAGGGAGGCCGCACTAATCAAATACCATTAACCATTAAACCTTATCCTATGAAAAATCAAATATAGGCGGATTGATCATAACAGGGGTTGCCTTACATATTTTTTTTCCCTTGTTTTGACATTAAATTGATTCAGATCAAGTCACTTTTAACCAATTGATCCTTTGCGACCATCCGGAAACCGGATTGGGCTAAATCGATATAGTTCCTCCTGCTGTCCTGCTATGTCCGCCTTCCGCTTCGCGCAAAATTCCCGATTCCAATT
>DASRLM010000513.1:0-5912 GCA_035648455.1 Puia sp.
ATCGCCCGGAAAGAAAGGTCGATCCCGGCATTCAGCAACATGAGGTATACATTGCTTGCCGTATCTTTCCAGCTGTAGGATTTGCGGTGCTGCAGGTGACTGAGCAGGAGCTCAAGACCGATGACGATGATGTACACCGGCGTGCTGATGAGGATGAGGAACTGTTCTCGGATGGTACCGGTCATGGGCGAAATTAACTAACTTGTTTAAAATGAATAAGGGAATAACAATAACGTTACAAAACTGGGAGAAGGTATCCGGGGAACGCCAAAAAATCTATAAAAATTTCCTGGCCAGGGCAAATAAAAATAAAGTGTTAAAAGTCTTGCCGGATTTGCATGAACGGGCCTTTGAACAGATCGACTGCCTGCAATGCGCGAATTGCTGCAAAAGGTATTCGCCGCGTTTCAAGACTCCTGATATCAAAAGGATTTCCAGACTCCTGGGCATGAAAGAGGGTTCTTTCATTGAAAAATATCTGCGAATTGATGAAGAAGGGGATTATGTGCTGCAATCTGTTCCCTGTGCTTTTCTGGGAACGGATAACAAGTGTTCCATTTATGAACACAGGCCATCCGATTGCCACCGGTTCCCTTATACGGATGAAGATGTGATCCTGAAAAAACCCGCGCTCACGCAACAGAACAGTACATTCTGCCCCATTGTGGTTTCTGTGCTGGAAGGTTTGCTCGGAACGGTTAAATAACGCCCTCGATCAGTTCTTCATACGCTGCCTGCAAACCGCGTTCGATGCCGTCTCCCTGCCATTCCGTAACGCCCGGAATGGACCCGGTCTTTAAAATTTCATCCCTGGTTTTGCCCGCTTTGATTTGTTTACCCACAAAATCGAGGAGACTGGAAAGATAATCCTGCATGGCTTTTACATCGTCTTTATAACCGGTTACCTTAACCGGATCAAATGCATGTCCGAATACAAAGAGGGTGTCCTTGTCAAAAGTCTGCTGCACTTTGTCCAATACCACAATCCAGTTTTTGACGGAGGCCCCGGCGCTGCGGTCCACGAATGCCCACCGGCGGTTAAATACCAGATCACCCAGGTGGGCGATATTGGCATGCGGGAAATGAATGATGCTGTCCCCGTTGGTATGGGCCGGTCCGAAATAAAAAGTATTGATCTTCTCTTTCAATTTATTATACGCCCATCTTTCACCGTACGTGATGTCCGGATACAGTTGCTGATCTTCCTTGTTTTGTTCTTTCGCCACGCGTTGCTGGTTGAGCAGGGAATTAGAATGCGCGGCAACATGGTTTACAATGCCTTTGAAAGAAATGTTTCCGGAGCTGTGATCTCCGTGGTGATGGGTATTGATCAGGATCTCAAATGGTTTTCCCGGATCCTTTTGTAGGGCATCGATGAGGTGTTTGGATTGTTCCGGAAATTCGGCATCTACAACGGCTATGTTCTTCTTCGACAGATAATAGGCAATCGTACCGCCCTTTTCCGTAAATATGCCCACTCCGTTGCGCAGCATCCTCATTTTATAGGGATTTTCCTGCATAAATTTCATCAGCCAGTCTTTGCGTAACAAAGGTATGGCGCCGAAAGCGAGACTGGAATTTTTCACAAAGGATCGTCTGTTCATTTCCGGATGTTTGTGTTAAGTTAATCCGGTACGGCCGATTTTCCATAAAGAATACTGTATTTTTCAGTATTGCATTTTTCTGAGTGATGGCGCTTTAAACCAGGTGGTCACCACCACGATGAGGGTCATGCATCCTCCGAAAACCACGGAAGGAGCCACGCCCAGCAGCCTGGCCATGATGCCGCTTTCAAACTGACCGAGTTCGTTGCTGGAATTGATGAACATGGAATTCACGCTCATCACCCGGCCACGCATGTTGTCCGGCGTTTTCAGTTGCATGATGGTTCCCCGGGTCACCACGCTGATTCCATCCAGTATGCCGCTGATCAGCAGCACGCCAAACGACAACCAGAAGATCCTGGAGAGGCCGAAAACAATGATGCAGATTCCGAAGCCGGCAACCGCCAGCATTAATTTTTTACCCTGGGTTCGTTTCAGCGGAAAGAGCGTTAGCAGGATCACAACGCAGATGGATCCCATGTCCGACGCGCCGTTAAGAAATCCGAAACCACGGGCGCCCACTTTCAAGATATCCCTTGCATATACGGGTACCATGGCAACCGCTCCGCCGAATAATACGGCAAACAGATCCAGGGAAATGGCCCCCAGCAACTCTTTGGTCCTGAAAACAAATACCAGTCCCTCTTTTACACTGTCCCAGGTTTTTTTCTCACCCCGTTCATTCAGCGGGGGTTTGGGTTTTAAGGTTAGCAACACCGTAAAGGCAGAAAACACCAGTATGGATACCACGGCGAGTGTTCCGGTATTTCCCAGTCCTGCAATTAAAAAACCGCCAAGCGCATGGCCGGTCACCGAGGCAGACAAATAGGCCCCCTGGTTCCAGGTGGTGGCATTCTGCAATAATTTTTTAGGAACCACCTGGGCGAGCACCACATTGAACACCGGACCGGAAAAGGATCTTACCACCCCCGTGCAGAAGATGATGAGGTATATCAGCAGCGCGATGCTGTGCGGATGAAAATTCCGTGATCCGAGGGCGGTGGACAGCACCAGCAGGAGCAAAGCGGCCAGTCCGTAGAGGAATACACCCAGCAAAAGCATTTTTCGTTTTTCACGGAGATCGATCACATGACCGGCATAGAGGGCAAAAGAAACGGCTGGAACAAATTCTGAGAGACCCACAATGCCGATGGCTATCGGGGCATTTGTGAGATTATAGATCCACCATCCCACTAGGGTGCTCATCATCCGCAGACCCATGATAAACAAAAAACGGCCGATGACCAGATTCCTGAATTCGAAAATCCGGACCGCTTCCAGCGGGGAGGAAGATGGCGACTCATTTTCCATTGGATGTAAAGATATTATTCCGCTGTTCAGGGCAATGTAAAATAGTGCTGTCCCGGTTCATAATCTTTTTCCAGTGCATCCAGAATGATCCGGAAATGTTTTTCATTTCCCAGGAAGTCGGCATCGGAGGCATCTATGAAAAGTGTTTTGATGTTGTGCTGCCGGATATAGCTGGTATAGGTTTCCTGCAGGCGGAAAAGATAATCGTCCGAAATCGCCTGTTCATAAACCCGGTTCCGTTTCCGGATATTTTTTTGAAGCTGACTCACCGGTGCGTGCAGATAGATGAGCAGGTCCGGCTGAACCAATTGCTGGTAAATGATGTCAAACAGCTTCTGGTAGAGATAGAATTCTTCATCGGGAAGATTCACTTTGGCAAAGAGCAGGCATTTGCTGAACACATAATCAGATATGGTTACGCTCTGGAAAAGGTCTTTGGTATGAACGAGTTCCTTTAATTGTTTGTAGCGTTCCGCCATGAAAAAAAGTTCGAGCGGAAAAGCATATTGCTTCGGATTCTCATAAAATTTAGGGAGAAAGGGATTTTCCGCAAAGGCTTCCAGTATCAGGCGTGAATTAAAATGGCGGGCAAGGAGGTGGGCAAGTGTTGTTTTCCCTGCACCGATATTTCCCTCTACGGCGATAAAATGATAGTTCATGCAGCTGTAAATATCCGGAATCCGGGGCGGTTATCCCGGACTGTTCACATTTTTTTTACCGCCAGGGTATCCGTACATTCCCGCAACAACTGTCGTATGGTTTTGCCGGATTCCGGATGGATAAACCCGGGAGCGATTTCGGCCAGGGGCTCCAGCACAAACCGGCGTTCCGGTATGCGGGGATGCGGAATGATGAGGCCCGTATCTGCCATGATCAGCCGATTATAAAAAAGGATGTCGATGTCGATGATCCTCGGCGCATTTTTTACCGTTCTTTTTCTGCCCATTTTTTCTTCTATAGAAAGTATACTGATCAGCAGCGCATGGGGGTCCATTCCGGTATTGATCAGCAGGGCCTGATTCAGGAAATCGGCCTGGTCCGTTTTGCCCCATGCTGCGGTAATATAGATGGAGGAAACTTGTTCAACTGCACCGCAAATAAGTTCTATATTTGCCCGTGCCTGCTGCATATGAAGAAGCCTGTCACCCTCATTACCGCCGATCAGCAGATAAGCTTTGTTCATGAATGATCCCTTTTATCCGACCCAAAGATCTTTAATTTTAAATCATATAAACAGGAAAGCGCATGCGGAGCTTTTTTAAGATATTTTTTGCGAGCCTGCTCGCCCTGATTGCCTTTGTGCTGATCATTGTTTTTTTTACCCTCGGCTTTATCGGCAGGGTGGCCAGCGCCCAGCACGAAGATGTGGGCAGCAATGGCGTGCTGGTGCTGGATCTCAGCCAGGCATTCGGAGAAAAGGGAATTGAAGATCCCCTGGCTAATTTCAGCGATACCCGGTATAATACGCCCGGTGTTTATGATGTGATCCGGCTCATCCGGTATGCGAAGTCAGACAGCTCCATCCGGGGTATTTACATCAAGGCAACATCCAATCCGAACGGTCTGGGCACCACAGAAGAGATACGGAATGCGCTGATTGACTTTAAGCAATCCCGCAAATTCGTTTATGCTTATGGTGACGTGATTTCGTTCAAAGCTTATTACGGGGCGAATGTGGCGGACCGCATCTACTGCAATCCAAAAGGCGGACTAGAATGGCGGGGACTTACCAGCGTAATGGCCTTTGTAAAAGGAAGCCTTGATAAACTGGAGATTCAGCCGGAAATATTTTATGCCGGCAAATTCAAAAGCGCCACGGAACCGCTCCGCGCGGTTAAAATGACCGATGCCAACCGCCTTCAGTTAACACAACTGCTTGGTGATATTTTTAATCATGTATTGGACCAGACCGCTTCGGTGCGCAAACAGGATACGGGCGTTCTGCGCCGTTGTGTGGATCAGCAGCTTATCCGGAAACCATCCGACGCGATCGCATATAAACTACTCGACGGAACAAAATACAATGATGAAGTGCTTCAGGAAATCCTTCCAAAAGTAAAAGGCCATTCCATCACCGACATTAACTTTGTGGCCCTGGGGAAATATTATGAATCGGTTAAAAATAAGATGAAGGTTAATGGCAGGGACCGGATCGCCCTGATCTATGCAGAAGGGAATATCGTGGGGGGCAAAAATGATCAGCAGGAGATCGGGGAGGAAGCTTACCGGAATATGATACGCAAAGCGAGACTGGATAAAGATACCCGGGCCATAGTGCTGCGCGTCAATTCCGGAGGAGGATCCGCCCTGGTGAGTGAAAATCTGTGGAGGGAGCTGAGCCTGGCAAAAGCGGCAAAGCCCGTGGTGATCAGTTTTGGCGATGTGGCCGCTTCAGGTGGCTATTATTTATCCTGCAATGCGAACCGGATCTTTGCTGATCCCATGACCATCACCGGTTCGATCGGCGTATTCAGCATCATCGTCAACACCCAATCGTTTTTTAAAAATAAGCTGGGGGTAACTTTTGATGCGGTTCAAACGGCCAAACAGCCGGATGCCATGACCATGGTGATGCCGCTGACTGACCTGCAAAAAAAATATCTGCAGAATGATGTGGACAGTATTTATTTTGATTTTAAGTCCCGGGTGGCCGAAGGCAGAAAAAAAGACATTGGTTATATTGACAGCATTGCCCAGGGCAGGGTATGGGGAGGAGCGGAAGCGCTGAAGATCGGTCTGGTGGATGAGATCGGCGGCATTCAGGATGCAGTGAATTATGCGGCACGCCTCGCCAAAACATCAGATTACCGGTTGAGGGAGTATCCCGAACCCAAGAATTTTCTGGAACTGCTGCTCAATGATTATAAAGAGACCATTAAAATGAAATCCATCCGGGAAGATCTGGGAAGTGAGGGTTTGAAATGGTATAAAACCATGTCTTCTTTGCAATCCATGACCGGTATTCCCCAAACCAGAATGCCCTTTGTATTGAATAAC
>DASRLM010000514.1:0-2187 GCA_035648455.1 Puia sp.
CATCAATAATATGAAAGAGCATTCAACGCAATTCCTGCGCAAACGAAAATTCCTGCTGGTACTTCCCGTACTCATACTGCCCTTTATTACACTGGCGTTCTGGGCGCTTGGGGGCGGCAAAGACGACGGTAAAAAAGAAGTCAGCAGACCAGGATTAGACCTTCAACTGCCTGATGCAAACGTGAAGAAAGACCCTACCGATAAGCTGGGTTTTTATGAAAAGGCCGCATCCGATTCAGCACAATTTAAAGCGAAGATGAAAGAAGATCCTTATTTCAAAAATCAAATGACCCGGGCAGATACCTTTTCTCCCGGTGCCTATACGGATCCCAACGAAGCAAAGGTTTATAGCAAGATCAGCCAATTGAATAAGGCGATGAGAGCAGTTACGGACGGGGCCAATAAGCCGGAGGAGGACAGTCACTACGAACCCTCCGCCAATGCAAAAGAAGCGGAACGCCTGCAGCAAATGATCCGGGCGATGCAACAGCAGGGCAGGGGAGACACCGATCCCGAAATGACCCAGGTCAATGGCATGCTGGAAAAGATCCTCGACATCCAGCACCCTGACAGGCTAAAAAATCAATTGGAGCAGGGCGCCCCGGAATATGCAGAGCAGGTGTTACCGGTAACTACATCGGGTGAGGACAGCACAAGCAAACGATTTTATTCCCTGGAAGATACGATGGGCAATGACGCGAATGCCATCCGGGCCGTCGTCCATGAAACCCAAACTGTTGTGTCGGGGGCAACGGTCAAATTACGCCTGCTCACGGACATTTTTGTCGCAGGACAACCCGTTCCCAAAGATAATTTCGTCTACGGCACCGCTTCCCTCGAAGGCGAAAGACTGAAGATAACGATAAAGGATATACGCTGTAATAGTTCCATCCTGCCCGTGGCCCTATCGGCGTATGACCTTGACGGCATGGAAGGGATTTACATACCGGGCGCTATCGGCCGGGATGTCGCTAAACAAAGCGTGGATAATTCCCTGCAACAGGTGGGCATCAGCAGCCTTGACCCTTCTATCGGTATGCAGGCAGCAGGCGCCGGCATCCAGGCAGCTAAAACACTGATCGGTAAAAAGGTGAAGCTCATTAGAGTTACGCTTAAAGCCGGATACCACGTATTACTTACCAACAAAAATTAAAACATGAAACCAATAGACATCCTTTTACTTTTACTTTGCAGCAGCATCGTGGCCGCCCAGCCCGACAGCATTTCCATTAGCTGCAACAAAACCACCAGCCTCATCTTTCCTTTAATGATCAATAGCGTTGACCGCGGCACGCGGGATCTTCTTGTGCAAAGAGTAAGGGGGATGGAAAATATTTTGCAGGTGAAAGCTGCTAAAGAAAATTTTAATGCGACCAATTTAACGGTGATTACGGCAGACGGGAAAGTGTACCCGTTTATAGCGTCCTATTCCAAAGACCCGAAGCTCGATATACAGATTGACAATACACCTTCCCTTTTTGAAACCATAGCAAAACAAAAGCGATCCATGTTCGGCGTCAAAGATAAAAGGTATGACATGAGCCTGGAACTGAAGGGAATCTATATTCAAAAAAGCATTCTTTATTTTCAGTTGCAACTGAAGAACCAATCCAACCTTGGTTACGACATCGACCTGCTGCGGTTCTTCATTAAGACAAGCGTCAGGGCAAGCGTACGGCCTCACAGGAGATGGAACAGGTGCCGCTCTTTGTATACGGCAATACCGGCTCTGTCCCCGCTCAGTCTACTCAAATCCTGGTGATCGCCCTTCCCCAATTCACCATCCCGGATAAAAAATTACTTCATGTGCAACTCATGGAAAAAAACGGGGGGCGAAACCTTCAACTGAAGATTAATAACAATAAGATCGTACAGGCGTCACTGTTAGCTTACTGATATGGACATCAAAGCCAAAGATATGCATGAAATTTGGGAACGCCTCGAAGGTGCGCTCAAAGAGGACTACCAATGGATGGGTTATGATCCGGCACTCCCCGCTGTCACTGCGCACGATATTGATTGCTTCAAAGATAAAGCGGAAGCTGAAAAGTTTTATAAAGAGGAACTGAAAGCCAGCCATACTATAGTTCCCATAGAACCGGTCTGGTTCATCGTCCAGGACCTGCTCGTACTGCAATCCGGAAATGAAGTGCAGCCATTCGATATCCATATCAATGTGCCCCAGGT
>DASRLM010000515.1:0-2602 GCA_035648455.1 Puia sp.
CAACACGCGTCTGCGGGAAGTAAACCTGGAAGGAGAAGCTTTTTTTGATGTGGTGAAAGACGCTTCCCATCCCTTCATCGTACACACTTCGGCCATCAACGTGAAAGTGCTGGGCACCGCATTCAATATAAAATCCTATCCCGGGGATAAGATTATTGAAACCACCCTGTTGCGGGGCATGGTTGAAATTACCCGCAAGGATGATCCCTCCGCACCGAAAGTAATTCTCAAACCCAACGAGAAACTCGTCATCAATAAAACCCAGGAACCCATACGGCCGTCATCACAGGCAGCTGCCCATTCGGACACCGGGGCGGAAGGCATGTCGAACATCTCGATAACGCCTGTTCCGATGAATATTCCCGACAGCGACAAGGCGGAAACCGCCTGGATGTATAACAAACTTGTTTTTGACGGAGACTCCTTTGAAGAACTGGCAGCAAAAATGGAACGCTGGTACAATATAAAAATAACATTCAAAAACGACCAGTTATTCAAATACCGTTTCAAAGGCGTTTTCAATAATGAAACCGTCAAGGAAGCGCTGGATGCACTGCAGTTAACGGCCGCTTTTACTTATAACATAAAAGGCAATATCGTTGTATTGAATAAGGAATAAAATGGATACGAGTTAGCAGAAAAAAGGCGGAGAATGTTAGCGCATCCCCCGCCGGATTTAAACGGAAATCAATTACCAACTGGGAAGGCGGTGCTGAATTTCCCATTTTTAATCACTAAAAGTAAATGTATGAAATTTTCGCAATCCCCTGCCAGGCGGGATGAGTTCGGCTTGCTCTTTAAATTACTTGCTATTATGAAGTTTACTATCCTGTTCATCCTACTGGGTATCATGGAAGTGCAGGCCAAAGTACGTGCACAGGGCGCCATTACATTAACCATGCAACAGGCTGAAATTGGAAAGGTGCTGAACAGGATCGAGAAAAAATCAACCGGCGAATTCCGGTTCCTGTATAATTACGATCTGCCCGCCCTGAAGAAAAAAGTTGATATCCATGTTGAACAGTCTTCCATCAAAGACGTGCTGGCGCAGCTTTTTATCAATACGGACCTCACCTATAAAATACTGGAAAACAACCTGATCGTGGTGATGACGGCCGGTGAGCAAAAGCAGGACATCCGCGTAACGGGAAAAGTGACGGGCACGGGCGGAGTAGCCCTGAGCGGAGTTTCCGTTCAGGTGGAAGGCAGCACCACCGGCACCTCATCCGGAAATGATGGTCAGTATTCCATTACCGCAGGCGAAAATGCAACTTTGAGATTTTCCTATATCGGGTATCAGGACAAGGAAGTGCCGGTGAACGGACAAAACATAGTGAACGTGGAACTGACGGTTGCCCAAAACGCCCTGGACCAGGTGGTGGTGATCGGATACGGATCCCAGAAGAAAAAAGATTTGACAGGGGCAGTCTCTACCGTAAGTGCGGCCGACATCGCCAACCGGCCGATTATAGATGCTTCAGAAGCATTGCAGGGTAAAGCTGCCGGGGTGGAAGTTACGTCCAATTCGGGTAAACCAGGCGCCGGTTTTACCATCCGGGTACGAGGATCTTCTTCCATCAGCGCCGGCAATGATCCGCTGTATATCGTGGATGGCATTCCCACCACGGATATTTCCGCGTTTAACCCCAACGACATCGAATCCATGTCCATATTAAAAGATGCTGCTTCCGCCTCCATTTACGGAACCCGCGCAGCCAATGGCGTGGTGGTGATCACCACAAAAAAAGGGACTGCCGGAAAATCGAAAATAAATTTCAGTACATATGCAGGAATCAGTTCCGCGACCAAAAAACTGGATGTTTTAAATGGAAAACAATATCAGGATTATGCCAACGAACAAAAGATGTCCACGGTCATTACCGATTCGATGGTTCAGGCAAACAACATCAACTGGCCGGATGAAGTATTTCAGAACGGAAGCCAGCAGAATTACCAGTTCTCTGTTGCCGGGGGTACGGAGAAATCGCAGCATTATATTTCTTTCAACTACCTCAATCAGAAAGGCATTATCAAACCTGCCAATTTCAACCGGCTGACGGGCCGCGTGAATCTGACCACCAAGGCCAACAACTGGCTAACCATTACTTCCAGTTCCGTGATCAGCCGCTCCCATCTGAATGATGTGACGGACAATGCGTCTGTGGCCAGGGGCGGTGTGGTATTGCTGGCTTTGGAAACCCCGCCCACCGTTCCCAAATTCAATCCCGACGGTACCATTGGCGTGAATCCACTGACCGGGTGGGATAATCCATTAAGCGCCATCATTGGATCGTATTCAAAAACCATGCAGGACCGTCTGCTGTCCAACCTGGGCGCCAATGTAAAACTCGTCAAGGGTCTGGAGTTCCAGTCACGCTTTGGCATAGACTATCAGAACAATGTGAACACTTATTTCCTTGATCCCTTTCTTACCGTGAACGGCAGAAATACATCCGGACAACAATCGCAAACCAAGTACAATATCTTTACGTGGTTAAGTGAGCAAACCCTGAATTACAATGCCACATTCGGCAGAAGTCATATCACGGCACTGGCGGGATGGACAGCCCAGGATGCAAAAACAGATCAGACGGGTATCAAC
>DASRLM010000516.1:0-6331 GCA_035648455.1 Puia sp.
ATACTTGTCCAAAACATGGCTTTATAAATATCCACTTTGGATTGTTCAATTTTGAGTCCTAAATTATGTGTATTGCCTTCGATTTTAAGTTCAAGATTATGCGTGCGGTCCTCCACCTTGTTTTCTAAATTGTGAATATCAGTTTCAATCTTTTTTCCAAACGGTGAATATCATCTTTGGTTTTCTGTCCGAGATGATGAATGTCATCCTTGCTGGCAAGCAATTGCCTTTGATTGTCTGCTTCCGAATCCACGACGTCCCCTACCGCCAGTACAAAATCAGCGGCCTTGTCATCAGGCAAATGCAGTTCTCTCCGGAAGAGATCATACAGCCTGATTTGATTAATGCTCATGTCCACAAAAATAAATTTAATTCCAACTTACTTCTTTATTTTGTATGCAAAAGGGTTAAAAAACGGTTTTTATGTCAAAGGGTTAAAAAACGTTATATCAGGATCTGCTTTTAAAAATATCGCGAAATATCCTGATGTAATCCATTGAAATACTTTCGGATAACCCTTTCATCCCCCGGCGATCCGCTTGTTCCCGGAAGAATGGGTGAGCCCTGCATTTCTGCAACCTTTTTATCGTAAATTACGTAGTACTAACCGGCATTGGGTTCAACTTCTATTTTTCCTTTGGAAATCTACCATTCACCATGTGGCCCTAACAATACATTGTCTGATGAAGTGCAGATTGAGTGTTTTGTTGCTGTTTATGTACTGCCGGTTATTTTCCCAGACGCAGGCGTGTCCGGTAAATATCAATTTTGCCAGCGGTGATCTCACCCATTGGTATGCATATACCGGCAATAACGCATCAGGGAATGGCCCGCTGGCCATCTTACAGAAATATGATTCCACTGTAACAGCGCCGAATGGTACCGTCGGGGTTAAAAGTTTACAGGAATACCGGCTTACCGGCGTTCAGGGAATACAGGTGATCACCGCCAGGAGCACCGATCCCTTTGGCGGATTTCCCACCATCCCCACCATCAATGGTTACAGTTATAATTATTCAATCATGCTGGGCTCCACATCCATTACCCGGGGTAATGGCAATACGGGTACCGGCGGTGGGGGATACGTGCGTGGCGTCAGTTATAGCATCAATGTGCCGGCCGGTCCGGCCGCTGAACCTTATACCATGACATATGCCTATGCCATGGTGCTGGAAAACGGAACCCATGTATCCAGCCAGCAGCCGGTGATATCGGCAACCCTGAAAACACCGGACAGTGTGATCCTCTGCGCTTCTCCGAGTTATCTGCTCCCCACTTTTGGTAATGTGAGCGAAGGGGGGCGCGGCGCCACGCTGGACAGCGCCACGGCCATCAGAAATGGATTCTCCGTGAGCAACCGGCCCACGCCCAATGCTAATCTTGACCAGAATGGCGGCGGAGGAGGATTCCTTCGGGATGTATGGACCAAGGGTTGGACCGAAGTTACTTTCGATCTTTCTGCTTATCGGGGGAAGAAAGTGAGCCTGACCATTGAAGCGGATAACTGCGTTCCCGGAGGACATTTTGCCTATGCCTATGTTGCCATCCGGAACAGTTGTGCCGGTTTGGCGATCAGTGGAGATTCCCTGGTCTGTTACAATACAGCCATTACCTATTCGGTGCCTGCACTGGCCGGGGCCACATACAACTGGATTGTTCCGCCCAGCTGGACCGTTCTTGGCGGAAGTCACAGCAGCATCATTCAGGTAAAATCAACCCCCTTTGGTGGGGCCGTAAGTGTGCGGGAGCAAAACAGTTGTGCCAATCTTACGGACACGATACAGGTGAAAACCCTGCCATCACCGGTTGGAGGCGTACTGGATGGATCCACGGAGGTTTGTGCCGGGGGAAACAGCAGTACGCTGAACCTCCGTGATTATTCCGGTAGCATCGGGAACTGGCTGTCTTCTACTGACAGCCTCAGCTGGTCCTCCATTCCCGATAATACCGCCCGGTATCTGGCGGAAGATCTTCATCAGACAACCTATTATAAAGTGGTCGTTGGAAAAGGAACGGTTTGTCCCCCGGATTCCAGCACCGCAGCAAAAATAGCCGTAGATCAACTATCGGTCGGGGGCCACGTCGATCCGTCGCAATCCGTTTTATGTTTCGGGCAAACCGCCGGAGAGATCCTGACTCTTTCCGGCAATACCGGATCTGTGCGCAACTGGCAATTCTCATTGGACGGAGCAAACTGGTCAGACTTTAATCCCGCGAGTGTATCGGCTTCCATCACGGTTCAGGGCATAACGCAGTCTACCCAATACCGGCTAATCGATCAGAACGGTGTGTGCCCGGCGGATACCAGTTCCGTTGCCGCCATTACATTTAATCCAGTAGCTTATCCCAGGGCATCAACGGAACCCGCCGATACAACAATTTGTTTTGGCACTGCGGCATCTCTAAATGCCAGTATTGACATTGGAACCAGCTATGCCTGGATTCCTGCCATCAATGGCGGCGGAAATATCGGTATCACGCCGTTTAGTTTTGCCAATCAGGTATTTCCCGCCGCCTCGGCCGATTATGTTCTGCGTGTGCTGAACAATGGCTGCCCGAATCCTTTGCTGGATACATTCCATATCAATGTGCTGGCAAAAATCATTGTAGACGCTGGCCGGGATACATCGGTAGTAGCCGGTGAACCCCTGCAGTTTCAGGCCAGTTCGAGTGATATTGGTCCTGACAAGTTTTCCTGGTTGCCCGTAACGAACCTCAATGACCCAACTATTCCGGATCCAACGGCCACGTATACCCTAAATGAGAACATCATCCGGTACACGGTTAAAGCCACTACGGCCGCGGGATGTTCGGGCGAAAGTTCCATCACCGTGAAAGTATTCAAAACAAAACCCGATATTTTTGTGCCCAATGCCTTCACGCCGGGCCTTGCGGTAAATTCCCTGTTTCGTCCAATACCTGTCGGCATATCCTCCATCCGGTTCTTCCGTGTATACAACAGGCTCGGTCAACTGGTCTATGATACTTCGGCTATAGGTAAGGGTTGGGACGGCACCCTGAACGGCGTGCCGCAGGGTGCCGGTGGGTATGTCTGGATGGTGCAGGGAACAGACTATACCGGAGCCACTGTCACGAAAAATGGCACCATGGTGCTGATCAGGTAGTCCATTCGATCTGGCCAAAAAATTTCCTCAATCGTGTTGAATAATTTTCCGCGCAATCTCATTCAGCATATCGGCATGATCGGTAATATAAGTAAGACCGGCCTGGTAAAGATTGGCGATGTTTTCTGGTGTGGCGACATCCATTTCAGAACAGGCTTCTTTTAATCCCGGTTCCAGCCGGTAATAGTCACCCTGATCGGCGGGATCCAGGGAGAGGAACATCTGGCGAAGCTGATAGTCGACCGTTTCCGAATTGCCCGACATCAGTATATCGATCACCGGTTCCAGCCAGCCGATTTCTCCGGCATGGCGCATGTGTTCGTAGTGGTAGGGTTTTTTAACCGAACCGGTGCCGATGGTAACGATTAGCATTTGTTTTGCTGATGGCGAATCGGATTTTTCTGCATTGTGGAGCACGGCGGAAAAAGGGGTTTTCCTGGCTTCTGCAAAGGCACAGAGGGTGGGGTTGTTGGCAAAAACGCCGCCATCAATCAACGACCAGATCTGGCCGGACAGGGACGTAATGTGCGCCGGTTCAAAATAGGTGGGTGCCGCGGCCGTGGCCCGGGCAACATCCCTCACCTTGAAATTATAGATCGGATCTTCCCCCGCATCGCTGCTGGTAAAAAAAACGGCTTTCCGGTCCGTCGTTTCATAGGAGGGGATTAGACTGGGTTTGATCAGATCTGCCAGCGTGGTCTCTCCGCAATACTCTTTCAGGAGGGCCTCGAGGGTGGTGCTGGGAAATTTGGAATGAAAAACACCGGCCCCGCTGGAGATTTTTTCCAGCAGGGTTCTTTTAAATATCGATTCACCGTGATCCAGGTAAAGGTTCAGCGCATCAACGGCCGCATATTTCGCTTTCCCGTTTTCATCGGGCATCAGGTAAAGACAGGTGAGAATACCGCCGGTGCTGGTACCGGCAACCATATCGAAATAATCCCCGATTTTCCGGGGTCTTTTCGGATCTATTTTGTTGATGGCGGTCTCCAGATAAGCGATGATGGTTCCCGGAAGAATGCCGCGTATTCCGCCGCCATCAATAGAAAGTATCCTGATTTTTTTCATGGAAAGATGGTTATGGACCAAAGATCGATGAAATGTTTTGCAGCCCGTAACTTTGGGCCTGCAAATAATTTTTAAAGTTAATGAACGAATATGGATATTTCTTTAAAGGGAAAATACGCCGTCATCTGTGGCAGTACACAGGGTATTGGTTTGGCAACAGCCCGGGTGCTTGCTGATCTCGGCGCCAACTGTATATTGATCGCGAGAAACAAAGACGCGCTGCTGAAAGCGGTTGCTGAACTGCCTGTTGCCGGGACGCAGGATCACCGCTGTGCTTTTGCGGATTTTACCAACCCGGATCAGGTTGGCGAAGTAATAACAGAAATAACGCGCGAATTAAACGTGCAGATCCTGGTAAACAATAGTGGTGGCCCCAAAGCGGGCCCTGTGCTGGATGCCGGTGCCGGAGATTTTGAAAAGGCATTTCGTCAGCACCTGGTCTGCAATCAGATTTTGGCTCAGCATGTTGTTCCCGGAATGAAGTCCGCAGGATACGGAAGGATCATCAACATCATTTCCACCTCAGTGAAAACGCCCCTGCAGAATCTGGGCGTTTCCAATACAATACGCCTGGCCGTGGCCTCCTGGGCGAAAAGCTTATCCAATGAAATAGGCGCATTTAATATTACCGTCAACAACGTATTGCCGGGACTCACCGCTACCGGAAGGCTCAGTAGCCTGATCAAACAAACGGCTGCATCCGCAAACAGTACGGAAACGGAAATAGAGGATCAGATGATCCGCAGCATTCCCATGAAGCGGTTTGGCAGTCCTGCGGAAATTGCGCAGGTTATCGGATTTCTTGCTTCCCCGGCGGCATCTTATGTTAACGGTACTAACATTGCGGTGGACGGAGGCAGAACGCCAGCCTTATAGCCGGAAAAAAATAAAACATGAATCTGTACTTTATCAGCGGTCTGGGTGCAGACAAAAGGGTATTTCAAAAATTAATCATTCCCGAATCCTTCATCATCCATTATGTGGAATGGATACCGGTTTTTCCGGAGGAATCCCTTTCCCAATATTGCGAAAAACTCATTAGCCAGATAAACCGGGCGGACCCTTTTATTTTGATCGGCTTGTCATTCGGCGGTGTTATTGCGATCGAAATGTCAAAAAGGATCAAACCGGTACAGACCATCCTGATTTCCAGCATAAGCCGCCCGGAAGAAGCAGGCCGTGTATATACTTTTTTAGGCAAACTGCAAATTCAGCGGATCATCCCCATTCGTTTTCTGCTTACCCCTTCGCCGTTGCTGTTCCGTTTATTCGGCGCCCATACGAAAGGAGAGCGGACGCTGTTGAAGCAGATTCTCGCGGATACCAATCCTGATTTTTTCCGCTGGTCGCTGAACCGGATGTTTTCCTGGAAGAATGACTGGAAGCCGGAGCGGTTGCTGCATATCCATGGCACGGGAGACAGGATACTTCCCTATAACGACCGCATGCAGGCGATAAAAGTAATCGGCGGGGAACACCTGATGGTGTATAGCCGGTTCGAAGAAATCAGCCGGTTATTGAAAGAGCATCTGTTGCCGGCTTAATTAAAATTCGAACGTTTTTACCGCCGGATCCTGCAGGATACTTTTTACAAATTCCAGGTGGTTTTTTTCTGATCCCCGCGCGATCCATTCACCCGTGATGAGGTTGTTTGATTTGATTTCCCTGCCCCTTTTGAATTTGAGGTGGTGCTTATTAAATTGCTGTTCATAACGGTGCAGGGTTTCTTCCTGGTATTCGCAAACAATCCGGTAATCCCGGGTCTGGTTCACCCGGTCGATCCATCCTTCGAGCCGGCTGAACACCAGGAGCATGATGAGGATGAGGGCGCATGCAATCAGCGAAACGGATTCGTAACCGGCTCCAATGCCCATGCCCATGGCGGCTGTGGCCCAGATCATGGCGGCAGTGGTGATGCCGTTAACCCCAAAATCGCCTTTGAAGATGACGCCGGCGCCCACAAACCCGATGCCGGTGGCAATGTTGGAGGCAATGCGGTCGGGGTTTCCGTTTGCACCGATCAGCTGGGAGAAAATGGTGAACAGGGTGGAACCGATGCAGATCAAAGTCAGTGTGCGGAAACCGGCCGACTTGCTTCTGTATTCTCTTTCTGCACCGATGAGTCCGCCCACTAACAG
>DASRLM010000517.1:0-5370 GCA_035648455.1 Puia sp.
CGGTTAAGCATGCCAAACCAGTCAAGAAAAAGCCGCATGAAATCCTTTTGCTGCGAGCTTGAATTCAGTACTTCCATGGCATTGGCCGGGAAACCGTTTCCACCCAGATCCATTCCTGCCACAGCCACATGATGCCTGGGGTCAAAGGGCCGGAAATCATCATGTAAGTCCCTTGCATGATTCAAAATAATGACCCTGCCCTTTACTGATGTGTCCAGGTTCTGGATGACCTCATTCCAATCTTTCACCCGGTAATCCGGCACTTTCGAACCTTTCTTCATAGGGAAAACATTAAAATGCCCTATTGAGGTTGTAAATTCTTCACCCGTCACCGGGGTGAAATCAGCGCGCACCTTCATGGCCATTGCCATGGAATCAATGTCCACGAAGATATTATGGTCTGTCAAAATAGGGAGTTCTACACCTTCACCGGCAATGGTAATTGCGCGTTCCCGGAGGGTGGCGTCCCCGTGTCCCGAGTAGGTATAGGTATGAATATGCGTATCTGAAGAAACCCAGCCATTTGTTGGCACTTCTCTCGTGATCATCAATTTCCTTTCTATTCGCTCACCGGGTTTGAGCACGATTAAAAACGAATCTGCCGCATATTCAAAACCACGACTGGCATAGATGGTATATTTTCCACCCGGAAGGGTAAAGGAAGCTTTTCCGTTTCCTGTGTAAACACAACCTGTACGAACGGCCAGGTATTGGTCATCAACCGCTGCCACCGGCTGCAGTGCGCCGCCGGAATTTACAATGGTGATCCGCGCAGGAACCAATAAATTGTCTTTCCGGTCAACCACTGAAACGCTTATTTCCGTTTCGGTTAATAAGTTCACTAACGGGAGATCCTGTATACCGATCTCTCCCACCCGGATATCATCAGCAAGGGAATCGGACTGATTTACAGTAAGTATATTTGCCCCCGTATTCAGTGTTTGGGCAGGGATAGGAAAATATCCGATGATTGCCTTTTCATCCTGATCAAGTTTACCCAACTCTTTTCCATTCAGCCGCACTATCCAATTACGCCTCACATCCTCCTGCCTCAGGCAAAGCGTTTGTTCGGTATCATTTGTTTTTGCATTGAATTCAACCCTGAGTTGTTTCATGGGTTTGCCGGAAAATCCTGCCCATTCCGGTTCATTCGTTATCCGTAAATGATGCATTCCTTTATCCAGGACACGTATCTGGGAAAAAACACGCTGGCCGGAAAGCATCAACAATACAATTCCAAAATATTTTATCTGCTTACCCATATTTAATCAATTCGGCACACACGATAAATGGCTGGGCATAATTTAGTTATTATTATGCTTCATGTATTTCAGCGGCTACCCGGTTGGCGGATCTTGTAGCCGCTTCGGTTCCCCAGTTCAGATTATCCGCGTATGCGCCGGCAAAATGAATGCGCCCCTCAGGTTTCATCAGCAAGGGCCAGAATTTTTTGAATGTCCCGATGGGGAATGATTTTCTTTCGCAAGTGGATGAGTAGGCGTCTTTTGTCCAGTCCTTGCTGATCACCTGTTCAATGCTGTCTTTTTTACCCGGATACATGTCACGGAAGGCCGCCAGTGCCCTTTGCGGTGAAATGCCCCCGGCCCCGGTTCCTAAAATGATTACCCTGTTTGAGTCCACCTCGTCCGCACTCTGCCAGACGTCCCAAAGATCCGGACTGTCGAAACTGATATTGATACTCAGCCCGTCTTCCAGCCAGAATTTCGAGCTCGCCTGAAATACGAATCGCTGGTAAGAATCGTACGTGACGTTGTCGAAAATATATTGCCGTTCCGGAGACACCGCAGGCTCTATGGGAATATGACGGAACGCGGGCAATGGAATGCAATTCACAAAGTAGTCGGCTGAAAGTTCTTTCTGCTCATTGTGTTTTTTAAAGCTTACCGTAACGCCGCTTTCACCGTTTTTTATGGACATGATTCTCGCATCCAGCACTACCCGTTCACCGAGCCGCTTGGCAAATGCATTCGGAAGCATCTGGTTGCCGCCTTTAAGCCGGAAGATTTCTGTTGGCCAAAGGGGCACACCCCGCATTTTCAATATGGCTGTGCCCCACAGGGAGGCCAGGGCAGAAGTATTTGCATCGCCAACAAATTTCAAGGCGGCTTTGGATGCCCCTTCCTTTATAAAAAAAGCTTCAAGGGAGATATTATCCCAGTCATCATACCCAACGTTGAAGGGCTGGTATTCGTCTGTAAACTTATCCAGGTAGGGAGCCTTATAAAGCAGTTCCAGATCCGTCCAGGAATTCCTTGACAAATAATCAACTTCTTTTTCATTGAAGCCAAATGCCCGTAGTACAACCGGGTCGTGCAACATCGCCTCCGAATAAAATTTCCCCCCGATTCTCCTCAGCGGATTTTTCCGTCTTGGATAAGGAAGTGCATCGAGACCAAATTCGGCAACATATTCCCAATATTTTACATAGCCGGGTTTGGTAAAATGTTCCTGTCCGAAATCCCCATATAATCCGTCGGACAACCCGTCGTGCGCCGTATACACATGGCCGCCATGCCGTCCGGATGCTTCCAGTACGACAACATCATGTCCCTTTTTCATCAGCTCATAAGCGGTGCAAAGTCCTGCAATGCCTGCGCCGCCAACAATTATCTTTTTTGTCTTTCGGGGATTCCCGGTTGGATCGGGTAATTTGGAGTCCGGATTGCTTTTATGGTCTTCCGATTGTTTGGAATCCATCTTAATAACCGAAGCACCCAGGCCTCCAAAAATGGTATTCTTTATAAAGGATCTCCTTTTAAATTTTCTGTTGCTCATTGGAACGAAATTTATTTGTAGAAAGTGGGACTATAAGTATCCGAAAAAAGGCAGAGAATTCCCGGGGCGGATTTAATCACGACAATGAATCGTTTATGGAATATATATTATTTTGCGATAAGATACATAGTCAACCGTTTGCCTTGTTTATAATCCGCTGACAGAACCTGTTGAATTCATCGATTTACCCGTCATCAATAAAACAAAAATGTATGCCGCTTTTTCCAAGATGGTTTATTTTTCCTGCGCTCGCATGTGCATTGTTTACTCCGGCGGCCGATGCACAGTCTGCCAACGCTCGGCGCTTGCCGGGTTATTTTTTAATTGCCCACCGGGGCGGCGTGGTGGACAGCACCAATGCAGAGAATAGCCTGCCTGCGCTCGAAGGGGCCATCCGGCGGGGATATGATATGGTGGAAATGGATATGCGGGTCACGAAGGATCGGGTGCTGATCATCAATCACGACCGGAATTTCAAACGTTATTACGGAGTGGATAGTGCGGTGTCTGACATGAACTGGGATCGTATTCAACAATTGAGGAGTTCGAAAGGGAGCCGTGTGCTAAGCCTGGATCAGGTTTTTGCCAGGTGCCGCGAAGGGCATATCCAGGTTATGCTCGATACGAAGTTTGAGGGTTGTGATACGGGCCTGTTCAATCGGGTGGTACAGCTTTTAGATAAATACGATCTCCGGGAACACGCGCTGATGATCGGAACCGACTCCTCTGCCGATTACTTTACGGGCAAAGTCCGGTTGAGCTGTACACGCCGTCAGCTGGAAGAGAACAGCCTTAAAGCGGGATATGATCCAGCGCATTATTATCTTTTCGGCGGTGTAAAGGATATACAAGCAGGTGATGTACAATGGGCGGAACAAAAAGGAATCATGGTAGTGGCAGCCGTTAACATCTTTACTTACCGGCGCAGACGCGACTATCTCCAAGAGGCCGCTGCGGATATTGAAACCCTGAAGGCCCGGGGGATAAGGTGTTTTCAGATTGACAGTAATTTTGACGGGGCTTTTTTTATGGAGTAATAAATTGCCAAATATTTATTTCCAGGATGTCCTATTTCGCCCGGTTCAATTGTCCTGGCTGTATCATTAACATAAAAACTTAAAAACATGAAAGAGTATTTATTGTTACTCAGGGGCGGAACACCCACAGCCCGTAAAACAGAAGCTCAAAATAAGGCTGAAATGCAAGCCTGGGGTGCCTATATGGGCGATCTTGGCCAGAAAGGGCAACTGGTAGGCGGCTTACCCCTGGCATCCGGCGGAACCGTTGTTTCTTCAAGGGGTATTGTGGCTGAACCGGTAAAATCAGCTTCCGAAGGCATTGTGGGCGGTTACCTGATCATTAAGGCCGACAGTCTGGAAAATGCTTCTGAAATTGCAAAAGCTTGTCCGCACATTGCCGACAAGGGTAATATTGAGGTCAGGGAAATGGCTCCTATGCCGGCGATGTAATTTCATTCACCTGTTTCTTCGCTGTACCGGCTTCCAAAGAAAAACTCAGTGGGCCTGGAAATTTCTGTTATGTGCTTCCCTGCGCTGCCGGCCGGCAATGCGTGGGGAAGCTTTTTGCATTCCCGGCCGGCCCCGTAAACAATCGGGGATGTTTAATGCAATGAATGAGAGGATGACAGGGAAAATCCCCGGAAAAGCGGAAGGGGAGCATAGTAAATACCAGGATATTTTCAGGCTGTTCCGGGAGAAATACCCAGGCAAAAAAGGGGGAAAACACCCTTTTAGAAAACCATAATTCATGCTAGTATTGTATACACAATCCTTAATAAAATGAGCCTGAAATTCTTAAAATGGGCTATTATTCTGGCCCTGGGGTTATTGATCCTTGATGCAGCCGTAATCGTGTATTTTGCGCTGAGCGGATATTAATGGACGTTGTCAGCCGATTTTATCGCTGTTCAGCACGGGGTTCTGACTGGCATTTACCTGATATGTAAAGAGGGTATGATCTTCCGCTACCTCTACAATACGATATCCCTTATAAGCCGTTCTCCAATCCCCACCGATATGCGAATCAAAGAAATGGGGTA
This sequence comes from Puia sp., assembly GCA_035648455.1. Lineage (GTDB taxonomy): Bacteria > Bacteroidota > Bacteroidia > Chitinophagales > Chitinophagaceae > Puia. The sequence continues at coordinate 4,856 of DASRLM010000517.1, forward strand.
GCTGATCCGTGTATCTTACGCCGTCCTTATAATGGTCGTGGCCGTGGAACGCAGCTTTTACATTTGGATAAGCGTGCAGCAATTTTACCACTTCCGTGCAATCCATGGATGGATCTTCTTTGAGCCATTTTACAGGCGCAATGTGAAGGACTACAAAAACAATTTTAATCGTGGGTGGCGTGTTATAATCTGGTGAAGCCGGTGATTTTTTCTGCTTTTCCAAATATTTAACCGCTTTATGGTTTTCTTTTTATATTTAATTGGATTTTGAAAGTCATTATCTCAAATATATGTCCACATGAAAAGGATCCTTTTATTTACCACGCTATTATCCTGCGTTAATATGCTGTCTGCCCAGGACAGCGGAGCGAAAAATGCAAAATATACCGAGTATCCGGAAGCCGGACACAACAGTTGGGACAATGCATTTGCCGAACCGGATTTATTGCCGTGGTTATTTGCACAAAAAAAATAACCTAACCGGCAAAACAATAGGAACAGCCATGCTCCTGCAC
>DASRLM010000518.1:0-6062 GCA_035648455.1 Puia sp.
CGCATACATCAACCGGGAAACACGTTTGAAATTCCTTTGATCAGGGTCAGGATACTGGTGACGATCACCAGCAAGCCAACGGCAAAGAACATGATTTTCATGGGAATTTTACCCACTAGCCTGGCCGCGATGGGCGCCGCAATTAAGCCGCCGATGATCAGGCCCGCAACATCCACGAGAAATATGGTTTTCAGGAGGATAAAAAAAGTGATCGAGCTGGCGAATACAACAAAGAATTCAGCGAGACAAACCGATCCGATTACATACCGGGGATTTCTTCTCTTGGAAATCAGGGTACCGGTGACCAGGGAACCCCAGCCCCCGCCGGCAAATGCATCCATGAATCCGCCGGCGGAAGCCAGCCATCCCGCATTTTTTACTTTATAATGCGTTGGTTTTTTACGGAATGCCTTTTTGATGATGTAATAACCCAGGTAAAGCGTGTATGCGGAAAGGGGTAGCCGTACATAACTTGAATATTTTTGTCCGAAAAAAGCCAGGGTAGCCCCCGCAACGGCACCGATAACACCGGGTATCACCAGTGCGCGGAATAATTTTCTATTGATATTCCCGAACCGGTGATGACTGTATCCGGATACACCACTGGAAAATACGCGGGCGGAATGAACACGGCTGCTCACGATGGCCGGGCTGATCCCGTTGGCCAGCAGGAATGTGGTGGATATGGTTCCATAACCCATGCCCAGGGAACCATCAACCATTTGTGCCAGAAATCCGGTAAACAACATCATGAGGAAAGAAGGGACATCCACAAATTCAGGAAGTTTCCGGATTCCTTCCCACATTTTATATAAGGGCAGATAGGTGAGCACCGCATGACCCAGTAACATAAAGAAAAATGCAAACAGGCACCACTTTACGATACGCTGCCACTTTTTTCCGCCGGGTTTTGCAACCTGTTCCAGGTTTTCCTGCTTGGCACTGAGTACCTTGGTGAGTTCGTCCAATTGTTTTACTTTTTCGGCGAAACCGACTTTTAAATCCTGACGGATCGTATGCATGTTCTGCAATACGCCTTCTATTTCATCCGGGATGAGTTCGTTTAATTGTTCTTTCATCCTTTTGGCCATGGTGGGGGACTTGCCATTGGTTGAAATGGCAATCTTTAGATTTCCCTTATCCACTATGGATCCCAGATAGAAATCACACAATTCCGGAGTATCGGCCACATTGACCAGTAACTTCTTTTGCTTGGCCAGTACGCGAATGTAATTGCTGACTGATTTATCGTTCACGGCCACCACCACAATATCCTTATCATCGAGGTCTTCCGGTTCAAATGGTCTTTCGATCAACCGGATGGAATGGTGCAAACCGGCAAATTCTTTTACCGCTTCCGCAATTTCATTACCCACCACCGTAATGGAAGTAGCCGGAGCATTGCCGATGATCGCAGATAATTTTTCCATGGCCACTTTGCCGGCACCGACCAATAAAACCTCCAGACCCTCCAGTTTCAGGAATACAGGAAACAGGTGGTTTTTATCCGCCTGCTTTTCCGCCACATCCGGCGCCAGTTCTTCTGAAACTATTTTTTCACTCATAAATGGATTTCGCAGTATGCTGTTTCCAAAACTGGGCCAAAACTAAGGTATTCCCTACTTATTTTGTAGACTATTGATATATTTTTTTAAGGTCGGTCAGGGGAAGATAATTCCCTTACAGGTCCCTGTTCTACACAAACTGTTTTCTCAAAGTGAAATCCCCAAAAGATTCATTTTTATTTCTTTCTTTGGCAAAAATCCCGAGCAGGATATCCAATTCATCTAAAATGGCGGCTTCATCCAGACTTTCCTTATACAGCTTGTTCAGTCGCATGCCCTGATGATCCCCGCCCAATAAGAGGTTATATCTCCCCAGGGTGGTTCCTATAAAACCGATTTCAGCAATATAGGATCGGGCGCAGCCGTTGGGGCAGCCCGTCATTCTGATGATGATCTCTTCTTTTTCCAGGCCGTTTTTGTTCAGTATGGGTTCTATTTTACTGATGAGCGACGGAAGATAACGCTGGCCCTCTGCAAAGGCGAGGGGGCAGGTGTTCAGGGCCACGCAGGCCATAGAATTTTTTCTTATCTCCGAAACAGATTCCGTGTAAGATATGATATTGTATTTATTCAGGATCTTTTCAATAGCCGGTTTATCCTTCGTGCTAATGTCCGCCAGAATTACATTCTGGTTGGTGGTGAACCGGAAGTTTAGTTTATTGGTCTTAGCTATTTCGTACAATGCCGTTCTCAGGGACACTTCTTCATCCACGATGCGGCCGTTTTCCACGAAGGGTGTATAGTACCAGAGCCCCTCTGCATTTTGAAACCAACCGTAATAATCTTTCCTGTCCACAAACTCAAACGGCCTTTCTTTTTCCAGCGCAAAACCGGTGCGCCGTGCGATTTCTTCCTTAAACCAGTCCGTGCCGAGCTTGTCCACAGTATATTTCAGCCTGGCAAGAGAACGGTCGTTCCGGTTCCCGTAATCCCGCTGAATGGTTACGAGTTCATAAATCGTTTTCATGATCCGTTCCTCACCGCTTACAAATCCGATCACCGTAGCGAGCCGGGGGTAAGTAGCCGGATTGCCATGCGTGGAGGACATGCCGCCGCCGATGGCCACATTAAATCCTTTCAGTTCGTTGTTTTCAATGATGGCAATCAGGCCGAGATCATTTCCGAATACATCAATATCATTGTTGGGGGGAATGGCCAGACCAATCTTAAACTTGCGGGGAAGGTACCGGTCCTGGTACAATGGATCTTCTTCTTCCTTTTTATCAGCGAGCTTTTCTTCATCCAGCCAGATTTCGTAATACGCCCTTGTTTTTGGCAGCAGGTATTGGCTGATGCGGGCCGCATAGTCGTGTATTTCCTTGTGAATGGGCGATTGTTTGGGGTGCGCCGCACAGATCACATTCCGGTTGATATCGCCGCAGGTGGCTATCGAAATGAGTTTGGCTTCGCTGAATGCTTTGATGGTGGGTTTGATGTGCGATTTCAGCAATCCGTGCAGCTGAACGGTTTGGCGGGTAGTGATCTTAATAATTCCGGTGGTATGTTCTCCTGCAATATCCTGGGTGGCCAGGTATTGCTTTGCGGTTAAAAAACCGCCGGGCAGGCGAAGCCGTATCATGAAAGAATATAAACGTTCGAGTTTTTTTTCCGCCCTTTCATCCCTTCTGTCCCGGTCATCCTGCAGATACATGCCATGAAACTTTACCAGCGCTTTGTCCCCGTCACCGATGGCGCCCGTCACTTCGTCTGCCAGACCCTCTTTGATGGTGCCCCGCAAACCGTCACTCGCCATTTTTATCTTTTCTATTCCGGATATATTGTTCTCACTCATTTTCTTTTCAGTTGGTTTGTGAAGAAGGAATTGACAATTGATTGACAATGAAAGTCAGCCACATCAAGGATTGCCCATTTTCAATTGTCCATTGTCAACTGTCCATTCAATAAACGTCTTTCAGATATCTTCCCGACTCCTTTAACTGGTTAAAGAATTCATCTGCGTCTTCTGTTTTTCCGGACTGCCGGATCACGTCGAGAATGGCTTTTTCCACATCCTCGCTCATTTTTTTCGCACCGCAGACATATACAGTGGCCCCGGATTGCAGCCAGTTATAGAATTCGTTCCCCTGCTTTTTTATTTTATCCTGCACGTAAATCTTTTCCTGCTGGTCGCGGGAGAAAGCCAGGTCCAGTTTATGGAGTGTGCCGGTCTCGATCCATTGCTGCAGTTCGGTCTGGTATAAAAAATCGGTGGTAAAATGCTGGTCTCCAAAAAACAGCCAATTCCTGCCCGCAGCGCCGGTGGCATCCCGCTCGGCAAGAAATGCGCGGAAGGGCGCGATGCCGGTGCCGGGCCCGATCATGATCACGTCCTTATGTTCTTCGGGCAGCCTGAACTGGTCGTTGTGGTGAACATAGAAATCAAGGGTATCGCCAGGTTTCAATGCACAGAGCAGGTCGGAACACAATCCGTATTTCTGTTCTTCCGCAACGCAATACGCATCGCGGCCCACGGTTAAATGCACTTCGCCGTCAAACTTTTCCAGGGAAGAAGCGATGGAATACAGCCGGGGCGTGGTGGGCTCAAGTTGCTGGATAAAGGCTTCAAAATGGGATGCGTCTTTTACCGGGTGAAGGGTGAGCAGTTCCAGCAGTCCTGTTTTAACCGGTGTTATTTCTTTTTGAATATGCGCGGCATATTTCGATACCACCCGTTCGGGAAGATAGATGATATTCAGTTTTTTGTGCAGCAACTCGTAAGCGGAGCAGGTTTCATCCCGGTGTACAAAGCTGATTTCCGGGTCGATGCCGGTTTGTTGAATGATGGCCCTGACCAGGTGTTCCGGGTTGTGTGGAATGATGCCGATGGAATCTCCGGATTTATATTGCACCCCTTCGGACGCGATTTCAATATGATGGGTCTGTTTGTTGGATCCGCGGTCATTCAGGTTGATGTTGGCCAGGATCTCGCCGCGGTGTATTTTTTTTCCGCTGCTTTTTTTCGCAGGCTTCAAAACGGGTGCATTCATGGACGGCTGTCCGCTTAGTTTCTGCAACACCCCGTTAAACCAGCTCTGGGCATCTGTTTCAAAATCCACATCGCAGCGCTGAATGTCAATGATCCTTTGCGCACCCAGGTGACCGAGTTGATTGTCCACGTCTTCGCCGGCTTTGCAGAACATGGGATAAGAAGTATCACCTAGTGCCAGCACGCCGTATTTTAATTTGGGTAGTTTGAACCCGTTCTGATGAATATGGTCATAGAACTTTTTGGCAGAGGATGGTGGTTCACCTTCTCCCTGAGTACTGATGACCGTTAGGAAATATTCTTCTTTGGGCAGGTCGGTAAGACGGTACTGATCAAGACTGACCACTTTGGCCTGTATGCCTTCCTGTTTTGCCTTTGCGGCAAATACGCTGGCTATTTTTTTGGAATTTCCGGATTCGGTTCCGTAAGCAATCGTGATCTTTTTATCGCTGGCGGAAGTTTTGGCCACCGCGCAGGCATCTTCCGGTATTTTGGATATGACGCCTTCAATAAAGCCTTTCAGCCAGATCAGCGCGGGTTTGTCCAACGAGGCAATCAATTCCTGAATCTGTTTATTTTTATCTGCTGGTATCATGCTCTTTCCTCCTGTTGCTGGGTTTTCCTGACTGGTTTAAAATAGAGTTCTTCCGTTTGGTTGTTGGGCTTCCACTGGAGTTGTCCGTATAATCCGGCCACTTTTCCGATGATTAATATGGTGGGTGAAATGTATTCGCGTCTGGATATCCGGTTAGCATATTCCTGTATTGGGCAACTGAACACGGACTGCATCGGCGTGGTGGCCTGTTCGATCACGGCAATATGGCGGTCGGCCCCGATGCCCTGCAGCAGCAGCTGATCTACCAGTTCATCCGAATGGTTGCCGGACATATAGAAGACCAGCGTATCATCCGTGAGTGCCAGTTCTTTCCAGTAATCCGGTTTGATGAGTCCGGTTTGATGCAGGGTAAGGAACCGGACTGCATTGGCATGGTTCCGTGCCGTGAGGGGAATGCCGGCATAAGCTGCGGCGCCGCAGGCGGCTGTAATTCCCGGAACAATTTCATAAGGAATATGGTATTTATTCAGTGCCTGCAGTTCGTCCAGCAGATTCGAAAAAACAGATACGTCACCCCCTTTTAACCGCACCACTTTTTTCCCCTGCAGCGCATATTCCACCATCAGTTCATTGATGATGTGCTGCGGGGTTGATCCTTCTTTAAACCGCTGTTTGCCGGCATGCAGGACCAGGGTTGTTTTGCTGGTATATTTTTCCAGGATCTCTTCACTCACCAGGCGATCGGTGATCACCACTTCCGCTTCGCGCAAATGGCGGGCTGTTTTGACCGTGATCAGTTCCGGATCTCCCGGGCCGGCCCCGGCAATGATCAGCTGTTGTATGTGTTTAGGTTGGTTCATCTCCGGATCATTTTTTTATGATTATTCCTGGATCATGCAGGCGCCTACCGTTACGTTGCTGGTTTCGTCAATCAGGATCAGTCCCCCGTTTGCCC
>DASRLM010000519.1:0-5012 GCA_035648455.1 Puia sp.
CTACTATATTATCTTTAAGTACCCCATTATTATTCAGGTAACGCGGAGTTCCCGCAATGCCTTCTCCTTTACTACCGTTGGTAGTGGCGGTTGCAGGGGAATAAAAATCCTTCCAGGTATAGGTTCCGCTCGCACCGCTTAAAGCACGTCCCCCGCCACCACGGAAACCGGCGCCTGTGGCGCTGATGGTTTTCCCATTAAAATTAAACTGGTTCACGGCACTCAAAACGACCAGGCCACCAGTAGAACCATTCCATAATGGAGCAGCAATGGAACCGGTAAGATTGATATTATAGTGTTGCGGAACGCGCACGATCTGATAAGTATACTGACCGTTTGCTCCGTAGGGAGAATAAGCATAAGCATTGGATAAACCGGCACTCAGGTTCAAGATACCGCCCGCAAGAGGAACTGCATTCAGCGAAACAGCAAATTCCATTTTCCCTGCGGACAGACCGGTGCTGAGAAAGCCACCGCCCATCCCGCTGAATCCGCTACCATAGGCGGAGTTCGTAACAGTACCGGGAACCAGTATCTGGGCACCCTGCATTTGAATAACCAATACAATATCCCCGGCGGCAATCGGCGTTATTCCGAAATTTGTTCCTGATCCCGCAGCGCCAAGGGTTATTGAAACGTCACCTGCGTTAACTATTGCCTGGGTTCCGGGATAGTAAGTATTTTCATTCGCGCTGATATTATCTGTTCCGGAAGTGGCGCAATTCTGGGCCCTTACGGAAACCGCAGAGAATTGCAGTATCAGAACACCCAGCACAATTATCAGGGTATTTTTTATGGGGGTGCTGTTGGTTTTTACAGCAGGCCTTTTAATCTGTTTCATAAGGGTCGGTTTATTGACATCGTAGGGGTTCCAATTGCTGTACCAAACATATAATCTATGATTTTCAATTATTTATGCCGCTATTGCCGCATGTGCTATTCCCATTTTGAGACTGCAATTCCGAATTTGATTATCGTCTGAAGTTTTGCTGCAAAGTGGGGGTATCCATTTATCCCGCAGCCGGACAGATTTGTTCAATACACAGAGAAAATCGTTTCTTTCAGGATCACGGAAAAACCTGCAAGTCAATATCCTGTCTAAACGCAACTAAGGGTAATAACTTATATGGAACAGAAATATTGTTTCCGGCATAATCAGATCATCCAATTGGAGGGATATTCAATTGTTCAGCGAGATAATTCAGGTTTTCAACAACGGCATTGAGCAGCGGAATGCCCTCTTTACTTCTCCGGGCTTCCATCCTTCTTTCTGGATCACCGGGAACCAGCACTTCCTGATGTCCTTTGCCAGGAATGGCCGACCGGAACCGCCGCAGCCACTGGTCCATGTCTTTTTTAAAATCTGTCGCCTCACGGAAACCATCAATACGCAGGGCGCCGAAAAAATGTCCAATGCCTTTCCCCGGCATGTTTTCGGGAATGGCCACGTATGCCGGGAAGGGAGGCACCCAGGGCCCGTAGTTCGCTCCGCTAAGCACCCCTGAAAATATGTCCACGATGGCGCCTAGGGCGTACCCTTTGTGACTGCCCTGATCCCCGCCCAACGGAAGCAGCGCGCCGCCGGCTTTTAACTCATGGGGATTGGTGGAAATATTCCCGTCCTTATCCTGGATCCAGCCCGCAGGGGCAGGTTCATTTTTCCGTTGCAGGATTTCCAGTTTTCCATTGGCGGCGGTGGTGGTTGCCAGGTCCGCAACAAAAGGCGGCTCACTGCCTGCCGGAACGGCTACGCAGATGGGATTTGTTCCCAACAGGCGCTCCAGGGAGAATGTCGGGGCAACGAGTGCGCTGGCATTCGTCATCACGATACCGATCATATCTTCCTCCAATGCTTTTAAGGCATGCTGGGCCGCTATTCCGAAATGGTTTGAATTCCGGACGGCTATCCAGCCGGATCCCACTTTTCTGGCTTTTTCAATGGCCCTTTCCATGGCAAATGGCGCAACCACCAATCCCAGTCCCCCGTCCCCATCCACCACTCCGGTAGACGGCGTTTCATGAACCACTTTTATCTTTGGTCTGCTGTTGGCCCGTTTGGCCTTCCAGAGTCTGACATATCCGGTTAAACGGGCAATGCCGTGGGAATCGATGCCGCGCAGGTCTGCCCGCAACAGACCGGTGGCCGCTAGCGACGCATCCTGCTCAAAAAAATCAATGGCGGTAAATACCGCTTTCGTGAATCTCCAGAGTTCCTGGTAACTAAAAATTTTTTCCATACGGAGAAAATGTCAGGATATCAGCTTCATGTTGACCGGATCCCAACGGATGATTTTATTTTGAAAATAGCTTTCATTGGCAGCGAGACAGGGGGCTGCGGCCCTGAAACCGAATACCGGATCCTCCACTACGGGAGTTCCGTTCCGCACACCTTCAAAAAAATGACCGAAATGCTCCAGGTGTTCATCATAGTTTTCCGGCAACTGGAATACCGTATCAGGCTCCGTATGGTCACGCTGATCTTCCGCCGAATATTTTTGATTGTACCGTTTGAGTAATTCTTCCTGCATGGCTTTTGGATAAGTGGGTAATGCATCCCATCCGCCAATCCCCGGCGCTTTTGACATTTTATGATGACGGATCGTAAATCCATTTTCCTGCATTTCCAATACCCCTTCCGAACCAATCAGCTTTGTTCCGCCGGATTCGTTGTTTCCGCTGATGAAATTAACCCGGAGCATCACCTGAAATTGGGGATGTTCTTTGGTTTCCGGATATTGTATCACCCCCGTCATTACGTCGGGAACATCGCGACCGTCCTTCCAATAACACAACTGGGCAGATGAATAGATTTTTTCCGGGCCCTTTGAATCTGTGATGGCATGAATACCGGAAATCAGGTGTACAAAAAGATCACCCGCCACCCCGGTTCCAAAAGCCCTGTAATTTCTCCACCAGAAAAATTTCTTTGGATCATACGGTTCATCCGGCATCCCATCGATGTATCTTTTCCAGTCCACGGTTTCCGGTGAACCATCTGTTGGCATCGTATACTCCCAGGCGCCCAATGCACTCTGGCGGTCAAAATTGGCTTCAATACAGGAAAGCTGGCCTATGGCTCCGGAACGAAAGGCTTCCCTGGCTTTCATGGTGGACAAACTGCTCACCCGCTGGCTCCCCACCTGCATGGTCCTTTTACTTTTTTCCCAGGCATCGATCACACCCAGCCCCTCACTGATCCGGTGCACCATCGGTTTTTCACAATAGACTGCTTTACCATTGGCCAGCGCTTCTATGGATATCCGGGAATGCCAGTGATCGCTGGTGGCAATGATCACCGCATCAATATCTTTCCGGTGCAGTAGCTCACGGAAATCTGCCGTTACAAAAAGATTTTTGCCATACAATTCCCTGAACCGTTCCAGCCTTCCTTTATACAGGTCACAGGCTGCCACTACTTCAGTCCCGGGAACCTTCAGCGCGGTAGCCAGATCGTGATTGCCCTGAATGCCAATGCCGATAACGCCGATACGGATCTTATCGTTGGGAGAAATTTTCCGGGAATAGCTGTCCACCCGATGCTGCCATTGATCGGCAAAAGCAAGCGAAGAATGGGTAGCGGCCATGGCCAGTGCCGTGCCACTCACCTGTTGCAGAAAACGGCGCCGGGAGGGAGAAGATCCTTTCATACCTGGGGGTTTTATGGATATTTAAAAAAGATAAACAGCGGCTAAAGTAAAAAATGCTCCCATTTGAGGTGAGAGCATTTTTTTATCGGATCGCTTAAAATGGAAGATCGTCAACCGGGGCAGAGATTTCGCCCGGAGAAGGAATGCCTGACATACTTCCGGAAGAAGCCTGGTTAAGGTTATCGTTCCCGTAACCACCAGCACTATCATTCGTGTTCCTGCTGCCGAGCAATTGTACACTCTGTACACGCAGTGTTAAAGAAACACCCTGCGTTCCATCTGTTTTCTGGTAGGTGCGCAAATCGGGCGTGCCCTCAGCATACACCTGTGTCCCCTTTTTCAGATAAGGAGCAATCGCGGTTTTATCCGTCCAATAGGCACAATCCACCCAAACCGTTTTCTCCTTTTGATTCCCCTGGGCATCCCGGAATTTCTCCGTATGGGCCACATTGAAATTGATCACATTTTTACCATTCACGAGATTGGTCACACAATCTTTTCCAAGATTTCCGATGACTTGCAATTTGATCATAACTTAAAATTTAGCTGCGTACTTAAAATTGTTTGATAAGGCAATTTACAGGATTTAGGAAGCCGGGAAAATACTATTTTGTGGGAATAAGTATCTTTGCGTCTATGAGCCGAAAAGGAAAAGTGCTGGTAGCGATGAGCGGGGGTATTGACAGTACCATCACCGCCCTGATGCTTCATGACCAGGGTTATGAAGTAATCGGGATTACCATGAAAACCTGGGACTATGCCAGCTCGGGGTCTTCCAAAAAAGAAACCGGTTGTTGTAACCTGGACAGCTTTAATGATGCCCGTATGGCAGCCGTCCAGCACGGGTTCCCGCATTTCGTGCTGGATATCCGCGATGAATTCGGCACCGCCGTCATTGACAATTTTGTGGAGGAATATCTGGCCGGAAGAACGCCCAATCCCTGCGTGATGTGCAATACGCATATTAAATGGAGAGCCCTTTTAAAAAGAGCCGATGCGCTGGAATGCGATTTTATTGCAACCGGTCATTACGCCAATATTCATCAGCATGCCAATGGGCGATTTTTTCTGAGCAAGGGGATCGATGAATTAAAGGATCAGAGCTATGTTCTCTGGGGTCTGCAGCAGGATCTGCTGAGCCGGACCCTGCTTCCCCTTGGCAATTTCCGGAAAACGCAAATTCGTCAGATGGCGATGGATTACGGATACCCGGAACTTGCCCAGAAGAGTGAAAGCTATGAGATCTGTTTTGTGCCGGATAACGACTACCGTGGTTTTCTGAAGAAAAGAATGCCCGGACTGGAAACAGCCGTGGAAGGCGGCAGTTTTGTGGACCGGAACGGGAACATCATCGGAAAACACCGG
>DASRLM010000520.1:0-2444 GCA_035648455.1 Puia sp.
TACTTTAAAAGGCAGCGGGGAATGATCGTGATCACCCGGTTGTATATGCGCAGCCAGCGAACGGGCGATGGTGATGGCGGCATCCAGGTACCTGGCCGCGGTAGATTCGAAAGCCATGTCCCTGCTGCACATCTTATGCAGCTGAATCAGTTCGAGGCCAAAGGAACCGGCTTTATCCGGCTGCAGGAAACCCGGACCAAGGATCATATCCCCGTCATAGGTTCCGGAAAAAACCAGGGTATTGTAAGAAAAAGGCAGGGATGGCCACAAGCATCCAGCCGGAGTAAGGGAATGGCCGAGATAATAATCCGCAATAAATTTCATGTTCTGTTTTACGCGTTCATTCCCGGAATAGGCATACAGCCATTGCCAGGAAGACAGGGCCATCTGCAACTGGTCGCCGCCCAGTCCCCGTGCATCATCCAGGCCCGGCGTCCAAACCATGTGGTTCATATAATAGGGAAGCCCGTTGATATCCGTGCGCATGGTATCCCAGAAATTCCAGACCCGGCTGATCACATCATCGAAAGCCGTACCGGGATCATCCTCGTTCCAGGGTTTTATATGGCCCCGGGCATCCGTGCGGATATCATGGTAACTCAGTTTTTCCTGTGCAGGAAGCGAATGGAACAAGACGAGGAACAGGAGTAAAAAAACATATGATTTCATGGAAAAAATGATGTTCACTTCCGCCATTTCCCCACCCCGACAAACAGCAGGGATATCAGGAGAAAAAACAGGATCAGAAGCGAGGTATTAAAAAACACTTTAGCATATCCGAGTCTGGTCACATCTACAAAAGGATAAGGATAATAATCCGAACCGGCGCCACGCAACAAAATCAGGACGATGTAGAGGACCGGGTAAATCAGCCAGACGAAAACACTTCTCCACCGCAAACCGGATTTGGGTACAAATAAAATCCAGAATAACAGAAACAGCAAAGGATTTACCGTATGCAGCAATTCATCCACCAGCTTTTGTAAACCCTGCGGGTTCCAGAGGAACCGCAAAACAACATTGTACACAATGCTCACCAGGATGATGTAGGTAGTGATGGCCGTTAGTGTTGAAGCGGAAGAAAAGAATTTTCCCGTGCGGGAATGCGGATCTAAAAGCAGGAAAGTAAAACAAAGGGCCAGCAGCAGGTTCGTCAAGATGGTAAAAAAGGTAAAATAGCGGATAATGGTTTCCGGAACGGAAGCCTGACGGTTCACCAGAATGAGATAGAATTGAAAGATAAGGGAACACCATCCCAAAAAGGCACCCGTGATGATCAATAACTGTTTACCTCTGGGCTGATCTGCCATCCTCCTGAATTAAAATATGGAATGGTTAAATATACGGGGATTTTTTCTGCTTTATCATTTCCAGAACCAGAGCCAGGTCCCTATACAAAGCAGCAGGCAAACGCCACCCAGAATTAATATTCTCTTTCCCTCTTTTCTATCAGATTCATTATAGGCAAACAGGCGCTGACCATCCGGTAATGTCCTTTTCATACAGGCCATGCTGAATCCGATGATCATGCCCAGCGGAGCCACGATCAGGGCAAGCAGATAGCCCGTCCACGTCAGGGATTTATCCGAAGGCCGGGGAATGGAAAGCAATTTTATTTTTTCATCCTGGAATCGTTTCAATTCACCGAATGGAATGGATATTCCGTGTTCCTTTAATTTCCCGGCCATACCGGCAGCGAGTTCCGGATCGTTGAACTTTCGGAATGTGAAAAAAGGTTCTTCCATGAACGTAAACTTAGCACTAAATTCGCGGTCACGCATGTCCCTATACATCGCCTCATTAAATTCCGGCAGCAATGGAAACTGTTACTATATCGGCAACGGAGAAGAAGCCGTTTTTGTAGATGCCGGTTTATCCTGCGCCGAAACCGAACTGCGCATGCAAAGGCTGGGATTGAACATGAACCTGATCCGCGGCGTTTTTATTTCGCATGAACACAGCGATCACATCCTGGGCCTCTCCGCCATCGTGCAGAAATATAAAATACCGGTATACATCAATGCCGGTACCCTAAAAGGAATTCATAGTAAAAGACTGAAGGCTCACACCCGGCCAATGGAAAGTCACCTGCCGGTAACCATCGGCAGTCTGAGTATTACGCCGTTTCCCAAAAAACACGATGCCGGAGATCCGCACAGCTTTGTAATCCGTTGCCAGGAAACCACCGTAGGCGTCTTTACCGATATCGGTCAGCCCTGCGAGCAGGTGATGCATTATTTCCGGCAGTGTCATGCCGCTTTCCTGGAAGCTAATTATGATGAGGATATGCTGCAAAACGGGAAATATCCTTATTTTCTAAAAAACCGGATACGGGGAGGAAACGGTCATTTATCGAATCTCCAGGCACTTGAACTGTACAAAAATCACCGGTCAGCCTACCTGAGCCACCTGCTTTTATCCCATCTCTCCAAAGAAAACAATTC
>DASRLM010000521.1:0-3140 GCA_035648455.1 Puia sp.
TGGGGTGCATGTTGATTTCGATGCGGTAAGACTGAGCAAAAAAATAATGGGAGACCGGTTGTTCTTCATCACCGATGCGGTTACCGGAATATCGGAAGGTTATTACCATCACGTATTTCAGGGCGACCGGTACACGCTACCCGACGGAACGCTTTCCGGATCCTGCATGACGATGATGTCGACATTGAAAAATGCCGTGGAAAAAGCGGGTATTTCGCTTACTGAGGCGCTGAAGATGTGCTCGGCATATCCTGCTTCCCTGCTGCATGATCCATCCCTGGGTAAAATCAGCATCGGAGCCCCAGCCGATTTCATATTGATCAACAGGGAATCCCTGACACTTAAAGAAATTGTGCATTGATTTCCCGCATTACGGATCGCCGTGGCTGAAAGAAATCGTGTATTCATCCCCGGCGCTAAGGATTACCGTGATGAATGGAAATCAGTTTCTGATAAAAGTAATTGTCGCTTCCCGCCGACCAGCCCGATTGCTGGAAAACAATTTTGTTTTTATAGACGATCATGGTCTGCGGAAGGTTGTTGGAATGGAGCGCCCTCCTGAACTCCCCGTACAGATCTGAATAAACGTCAAAGGCCCAGGAATTCATGTTGTACGTTGGCCTTAGTTTGTTCGCCAGCTTTCCTTCATCCACACAAACGCCCATGAACCGGAAGGGTAAGGATGACTTCCAATTGTCAATCTGTCCGTTGAGGGTGTTCATCTCCGTTATACTCTCATCCGAAGTGGTGGACCAGAAACAGATCAGAAACAGAGAATCCTTTTTTGCAATAACGGAGAAAGGTGAAACAACACCGCGGAGTGTTTTCAGTCTGGCCTGCAAGAGTGAATCCTGCGCCTGCGCCGCCACGGCACTGAAAACGAGCAGGAAGAGAATGAAGTTTTTCGTCATAACGCTACAGTGAATGGATTACTGGTTCTGCGGTTTCCGCTGTTCAATGAGTTCCCGGACTTTCTGTGCCTTAAAATCTATGCCCAGCCGGATGGCCCTTGCAGAAGGGAGGGCCCATACATCCGGCATGATTCCGCGGCCGTCCTTTTCACGGTTTTTGTCGATCACCATCCTGAACCTCGGAAGCCTGAACCGGATGCCCGTATTCGGCAAGGTTACATCCTGGATGATCCAGGCGGAATTACCGTAAAAGCCACCGCCGGTTTCCTCTCCGACCAGGGTCACATTCTTTTGTCCTTTTATGGCGCCGGCAAACAGTGTGGTTGCGGAAAAGGAATTACCGCCGATCAGCACATATACCTGACCGTTAAAATGATCTTTCTTTCCGGGCGAAAATTCGTGCCTTTCAAAATACCGGAAATGGTATTTGCCATCCGCTTCCCTGTGGGTTGCAAAACGGGCAAACAGATTGTACCAAAAATCTTTCTCGATGTATTTGTTGTATTGGCGCGGTGCTTTCACCGTATATAAAGAATCCGCCAACCTGAATTTTTTATCAATCAGATACCGGGTGAGCAGGGTGGAGATGCCTGCATCCCCGCCGCCATTGGATCGCACGTCGATGATGAGATCGGAAATATGATCCCGCTTAATTTCTTTAAAGGATGTTCTGAAAAATTTCCTCAGGTGATTGCTCCGGTCAAAAGTACCCAGGGACATAAACGCCGTTTTCATGACAGTATCCAATTGCAGGTTTACAGAAGAAAAATAAGTGAGCCGGGGCCGTTTTTTTTCCCGTTTTTTATTGCCCGGAACAATGGCGGAGTGAATCTTATACAGGGTGTCCGCTTTAAAATCATACAGCGGCACGTAGGCCTGTTTTTCCATGCCGAGGCTGTCTATGTAACGGACATCAAAACTTCCCTGTTCACCCATCACTTCCTTAAACAAATGGGCAAATGTAAACCCCGTGCTCAGGGTTTGGAATTTCCCGCACAGGCTGTAGCCATCCGTAGTAACATAATTTAAAAGTGTGTCCGTAAGCTGACGGGCATCATAACCATTGATGTTTCTTAAAATGGTTCCTCTTTTGAAAACGGGATCATGCCGCCAGAGGTTGGCCGTGATCACCATGGAATCGGACCAGAACTTCAGGGCAAAAGGAAATGTACTTTCCGTTGCTGTATCCATAAAACGCGTGCAGGCTTTGGATGCTTTTATGCTGGTATGGCCGCAGTTTATTTTGGCGATCACATAACTCAGGGTCGTCCGGAATTGTTGCTCCGTCATGGAATCCCGCAAAGCCGAATCCCCCTCATTAAAAAAATAATTCATGCTGTCTTTGGAAGTGTACCAATACAAACCCGGATGTGCGGATTCCAGGATGCCGCGGAATAGGCGGTAATCGGATTGCAGGGCGCCCGGAGCAAACTTTTTATGGGGGTCAAAAGATTCCCGGGAAGCCATGCAGGAAACCAGCATGCAGACCGGAATCAACTGGAGCAAACGGTGTTTCAGGATACGGCATGTAGTCATAAGTGGCGAAAAAATACTCATTTTGTAAACGCATTCCAACCCTGTGCCGTAATATCGAGCTTATTTCCTCCTTTGGTAAGGATCTTTGTTCCCTCTTCCGGATCAGTCATATAGCCAATTACGCTGATCTTTTCATTTAAAACCAGTTTATCATAATCTTCCTGCCTGATGGTAAACAGTAACTCATAGTCTTCCCCTCCGCTTAATGCGCAGGCTGTGGGATCCAGCTCAAACTTGTACGCGGCATTGCGGGTTTCTTCCAGTATCGGAATCTTCTCTTCATGGATTACACAGCCGAGATGACTTTGTTTGCAGAGATGCAGGATTTCCGAGCTCAGCCCGTCGCTGATGTCCATCATTGCGGTTGGAACAATCTCTTCCTTTTCAAAAAATTCAATCACCTCTTTGGCGGCTTCGGGTTTCAGGATCCTGCCAATAACATACCTTTCCCCTTCGAGGTCGGGCTTTATTTCGGGACTTTCGAGAAAAATCTTTTTTTCCCTCTCCAGGAAAACAAGGCCCAGGTAAGCCGCTCCCAGGTCTCCGCTGCAGCAAAGCAGGTCGCCTTTCTGTGCCGTGCTTCTCTGCACGAATTTGTCCGGGGTCACTTCTCCAATGGCCGTCACCGAAATGATGAATCCTTTTTGGGAGGAGGACGTATCGCCGCCAACCAGGTCCACACCATATTTATCG
>DASRLM010000522.1:0-3597 GCA_035648455.1 Puia sp.
CTTCTGGGAATATCCTTCCATATGCCATAAGAAACAAAAAAGCAGGATGGTTACATAAGTTTTCATGATTTTGTAATTATATTTTATTTGTGCCCGTCAATCCATAGTAAATGTCAGATATCCTCCTGATAACCGGTTGTCGGATTTGGATTCTTCCACTGCTTTTTGGCAACGGAAGATTAATATCGATTAGTTCATGATATCCCGTTTAACCCAAAAAAAGCCATAGATAAGCCAGTGTTAAGTCTGAAATAAGACTGACTTTAAAGATCTGGCTTATCTATGGCTTTTTTTGGGATTTTTCTATAACAGGTAGCAGCCATGGATGCCGATGTGATCACCATCGAGACCTCTCGTTCTCAAATGGAATTGCTGGAAGCATTTGCAGATTTCAGCGCCGATCAATATGGTCAGTGCTGCGGAGGCCATGCGGGTGAGGATTGGCAGGCCGCAGCAGGCATAGGGCTTAAAAGGGCATGATCAATTTCGCGCAGATGTTCCGGCCCATGCCAAACATGCCCAGGCGGCCGTTGGGTGATGCCAGATAATATTCAAAATATTTCAACCTGCTTTGATTGGATTGGTAATCGGTATTCAACAAATTATTGACCTGTATTTGCACTTGAATTGCGGCCGTTTTTGTGTACTTAATGCTGACAAGAAGGCCAGCGTTCAGCAGGACATACCCGGGTGTGGCCGTTTCTGTTTGATCCAGAGCCAGGTAGTGATTCTGCGTGGCGTTAAGATCAGCCTGAACTTTAATGGCCATTGAGGTCAAAACCGAAGATCTTGGTTTTAACTCCTGGCTTAATCCGCTCAATACCCGAACCGGGGGCATAAAGGGAAGATATTCGCCATGAATACCCTGCTTCCGGTAAGCAGGACTTCGGTTATAGCCATTGATCAGGGAAAAGGCGTTATCGAATGATAAGCCCTTTAGAAATTCAGGGCGCAGGGTCAGTGTTGCTTCCAGACCAAACAATTGTGCTGAGGCCTGCTCATAACGAAAGGTTTTATTTCCAGGAACGACGATGACGGGGTTGCCTTGTGCGTCCACTTCCTGAGCCTCATAAATATAATGCTCGATATTGTTGTTGAACAAAGTTAAAGAAGCGGACAGGTTTGCATAGGTTATCTGGATGCCGGCATCTTCCTGCAAACTGAATTCCGGGCTCGCATTGCGGTTACCCAGGTATACAATATGCGCTCCCGGATCCAGGCCCTTGGAAGCAAATTCCGAGATATTGGGGGCACGGAATCCGCGGGCCATGTTGGCTTTCAGGCTAATGTGATCATTGATCTGGTAAGTTAATCCGAGGCTGAAAGAAAGGCCGCCAAAGGTTTTCCGAAAGGCGGGGAATTGCAGGTTGGCCCCGGCTGTATCGGTGCCTACCCGTTTGAAGAAACCAGTGGAGGGATCCTGCCGGGTATAGAAATTATTTCCCTGGATAAAACGGGTATCATAACGAACGCCGCCGCTTACAGCCCATGGGCCCATTTTACGGTGCAGGTAGAGGTATGGCCCCGCATCAACCAGATTGAAATCGGGAATTGGAAAATCGGTTGCGTCCTGGCTTTTGTTGTTTTGGTACATGCCATTGACACCGATGGTTGTCTCCAGTATTTGCAGCAGCCGGATCGTATACCTGACTCCATAATTCAGGGTATTCAGTCGTACGTACATACCCGCTTGCCCCGGATCGGTCGGGTGATCGTATTCTCTGCGCAGATTCTGAGTAAAGGCTATCTGACCATCCAGATATCCCCCTCCAAATGTGTAGTGGTTGTTGCTATAGAATTTATAGTCCTGTATACGTTGATGAAGCGGGCTCAACCGGTATGTGTTGAGCGATGCATAGGGAACGACCGGTCTGTTTTTGATGTTGTCTGCCGGCTGCCCGTAAATTTCGTAAACCTGTCTGGTGAATTGTCTGCTGAGCGAATCCCGGGTTCCGTCCGGAATACCTTGCTTGTGATCATACAAATTCAGATTCATGGTGCTGTATCCCATTTTCGCCTTATACTGGGTCGTAAAAGAGATATTGGTGGTCCTGAAATTGGTATTGTATACCCACCCGTCAACAGGATTCCG
Source organism: Puia sp. (assembly GCA_035648455.1). GTDB lineage: Bacteria > Bacteroidota > Bacteroidia > Chitinophagales > Chitinophagaceae > Puia. The sequence goes on from DASRLM010000522.1 coordinate 2,093, forward strand.
GTAATTTTTTGCCAGGCGGTAAGATCCGCGTAATGAATAGGACCAGTGATCCTTTCCGTAAATAAGCCGGACGCCGTTACCGATAAGGCCGTTATTTCCCTGAAATTCTGAAGTATATCGACCGGTAATTTTTCCACTCGTGTTGAAGGGCATCACGGGAAATAAGCTGAGGACACCAGCGACGGCGTCGGATCCGTACAGGAGGCTGGCAGGCCCCTTGATAATCTCTACGCGTTCGATGTTGTAATCATCCACCACAATGCCGTGTTCGTCGCCCCACTGCTGACTTTCCTGCCGAACACCGTCATACAATGTAAGGACACGGTTATAACCCAGTCCATGGATGAATGGCTTTGACACGCCCGGACCCGTCTTGACACTGTTAAAGCCAGGGGCGTTCAGCGCCAGCGCATCGATGATGTTGTCTCCAATGGAACCATCGATGGTTTTGGCCGAAATGACCATAATAGGAACAGGATTTTCCCTCAGCGGAATGGCCCGGGCAGCACCGGTAGTTACCACCACATTGCGCAACGCGCCGGTCACGGGACTCAGCAAAACAAGGTAACTGCTTTGATCTGTCCGGATATCCAAAGTATCCGGCTCATAACCGGCATAGGAGATAATCAGCAGCGCAGGCGCTGACGTATAAGGCACCGCAAAGGAAAATTTCCCGTCCTGACGGGCCGTTACACCGCTTCCCGCGTCAACCGCCCTAACAGAAGCGGAAGCCAGCGGCTCCCCCGAGACAGCGTCCGCGACCCTGCCGTGGATCAACCTGGTCTGTGCGGCACATCCGGCGGCGATCAGGAAGGCCGCTATCCCAAGGAGGATCTCTTTCACAAAAATTATTTATTTCATCAAATATATAAATATTCAACGTATCACCTAATTTTATTTATTAGGTCTACCTAATTTATTGAATACCCCAATCTTGTTAACTTTGAAAGAATAGTTCATTGTATGACCCAGACACTATCGGAGGAAAACTATTTAAAAGCCATCTATCATATTGAGCGGCAGGGCTTAAAGGTCAGTGCCACAGCGATTTCCGAAGAATTGGGGAATAATCCGGCCTCAGTCGTAGATATGCTCAAAAGGCTCACGGAAAAAAAGCTGATTCAATACGATAAGGTCAAGGGCGCGATGCTGACAGGCAGCGGTCATAAAATCGCATTATTAATTATCCGAAAACACCGGCTCTGGGAAGTGTTTCTGCATGACAAGTTGGGCTATACCTGGGATGAAGTGCATGATATTGCCGAGCAACTGGAACATATCCGGGACTATGATCTTCCGGACCGGCTCGAAAAATTCCTTGGGTTTCCGGAATACGACCCTCATGGAGATCCCATTCCCAAATCAAATGGCAACCTTCCGGTCAGCCGGTCAAAGCCGTTGTCGGCACTCGAACCGGGGAAAAAAATTAAAGTTGTCAGCGTATCAGATGGCTCTCCGGACTTTCTTCGGTATTTGGACAAGCAGGGTATCGGGCTGAATCAAAC
>DASRLM010000523.1:0-17039 GCA_035648455.1 Puia sp.
TTGCCATAGATTCCGCCCAAGGCACCCTGAATAAAGACAAAACAAGCGGGCTTTTTTCAGTAGGTGAAAAAAGCGAAAATGGCTTCACCATAAGAATCTCGGTTAATTTTAAAAAATTCACCGGAGAACAATCGATATTGGAACTGCCCGGGATCGTTTCTGTGAAACTCAGACAAGCTGATCCGGCTGTTCGCGAGAAGCAAAATTACCCTGCGTTTGCAATGGCTGACGGTTCTGTTCCTGTGTTGGAGGCAGGCATCGTATTAACCGCTCCAGGGATAAATGTTTTCAAACGACAACTGGAGATCGGTTATCCGCTGGGCGCGCTTGCAAATGCCTGGGGCAAACATGAGGTAATCTTAAATTTTACAGGGGTACGATGGACAATGTATGTGGATAATCAACTCATGGATAATGATTTTGCGATCGGATATCCGCGGTTCGGAGAAAAAATTTCGTGGCAAATCAATCCCGATGTGGTGAGCAATGCGAGCATGTCTTTTCCGGCGATTGTTCCTGCGAGAGATAGCTTAAAAAATGACGGACTGTCTCCGGGGGTACAATACTGGACTCCCCGCGGACATAATTCCTGGGTAGGAGATGTGGCCACGCTATACTGGCATGGTCGTTATCACGTTTTTTATCTCTTTGACCGGAGGCATCATGCCAGCAAATTTGGCGTCGGCGGTCATTATTTCGAGCATTTTTCCACTGCAGATTTCATTACCTGGACAGAACATGAGGCGGCTACACCCATCGATGAGCAATGGGAGACCATCGGAACGGGCTGCCCATTTATATATAATAACAAACTGAGTATTTCCTACGGCCTGCACACGTCGCGCATTTATCCGGACTCGTTAACGATGTATCCACGCATCTGGGAATATTATCAGCAGCACAAGGAGACGGGATATTTTCCGGCCGATAAGAGCGTGGCGTTTCCCTCCGGCGCCACTTACGCAGTGAGTGAGGACGACGTCAATTTCCGGAAAAGCGGTGTTCTATTCCATTATTGTGAAAATCCCAGTGTTTTCATCAGCCCGGAAGGCAAATTAAAAATGTTTGCGAACGCCAAGGCCAAAGGGACCTGGGAATCTTCGTCGCTGGACAGCGGCTGGCACTGCACAGATCCGGAGTTTCCTAAGGGCGGGGATTGTACTTTTTATTTTACCTGGGGTAAATATGAATACGTTATCGGAGGTTTTTCCAGCTTATGGAAAAGACCCCTTGGTGCTGCCGGTGCCATCTGGAAAGATGAGGTCGCGGATGGAAAGGATTTTTATGATGGAACGAATGTGCCTTCCGTGTCGGCGATCAGCAATGGTCGTTATATTATGGCGGGTTGGATTCCCATCAGAGGATGGGGTGGTCCGATCATCATACATGAGTTGGTTCAACAACCTGATGGCAGGATTCGTTCGAAGTGGATGCCGGAACTGGTGCCTGAGACCCGGGATACGACGGTTTTGGCAAGACGTGTTGACGTCAACAACGCTTTCCCGATGCAGCATCATTCTTTCCTGCTCAGCTTTGATGTTTATCCTCAAAAGAGGAAGAACGGGAAACTGGCGGTTTCTTTTTTATCTAATGCTAATACGCCCGGCGAAAACGCAGCCGCGTTACAGATCGATCTGGCAGCGCTGACGGCTCAATATAATGGCGCCGTCAGAGATTCTTTTGCGGCGCCAGAGCATTCCTTGAGACAGGGTGGCGCACCGCAAGGAGCAAAAAACTATGCTATTGAAAATCTGACGGGTGTGGGAAAGCCATTCACCGTAAGAATCGTGGTAAAGTACAGTCCCAAACTCGGAGGATCCGTAATAGACACAGAAATCGCTGCGCAAAATACCCTGATTTCCTACCGGGAAGGCCTGACCGTCGAAAATATCTCTTTCAATCTAAAGAGAACCGGCATTCGCAACGTTAAGGTTATGAAAATTGACGACTGATAAATATTCCCTGCCGACAAGGTGCCAAATCATTCCGATCTCAGGCTTTTCACGGGGTTCGATGTCGCCGCACGGATGGTCTGCAGACTGGCGGTGAGCAACGCAATCACCGTTGCCGTCATACCTGCCAGGACAAAGATCCACCAGGGCATGGTCGTGCGGTACGCGAAGTCTTGGAGCCACTGATGCATAGCCCAGCCGGCGATGGGCGTGGCAATAACAGTAGAGAGCAGCAGCAACCAGATGAATTCCCGCGACAGCAGCGACACAAGATGGGAGACATTCGCGCCCAGCACCTTGCGAACGCCGATCTCCCGGGTCCGCTGATTGGCGGTGAAGGCGGCCAGTCCGAAGAGTCCCATACAGGAGATGAATATGGCGATGGCCATGGCAAGATTCATGATTTGCGATGTCTTTTGTTCCCGATCATACAGCCGGGCAATGGATTCATCGAAGAAGTGTACCTGGAATTGGTCTCTGGGATAGATTTTTGTAAAAACGGCTTGCATTTTGCCGAGCAGTTCCTTGATCTGTGCACAGGATTGATCTGCCGTAGCGAGTTTTACGCTGAGCGTCCCACCGGCCAGGTCGGGGATCATCGCCGGAATACAGATCGCGGGATCTGCCTTGCTCTTCTTCAGGCGGACGACGGTCATGGGCATCTTCCTGTTATTGCCGGTGATGGTTAATGTCCTGCTGATTGATATCTTCTATGCCATCCCTTGGGCCGCCCTCCTGAATGCCGTCCTGTTTACGGTTGCCCTTTTTTATTTATTGCTGCTACGGTGGACCGCCGTGAAGGAATTTTTCATCCGGGCCCGCCCGGTGCTGCCGGCGATCCGTCTGGGCGGGATAAAGAACCTGCTTCGCTTTGCCCTCGCCCTATATGCCTTTGGTATCATGTACTATGAATTGAAAGTCCTTTACCCCTATTTGTTGGTTCCATCAAAGCTCATTTAGACATCCATCTTTCAGCTTGCCCTGGAGGAATTGTGAACATTTATATTCTCTTCCAAACTGCTTAAGACAGTAGCTTAAAATAATGTTGGGAGGCGCCTGGTTTCGATTCAAGTCCTGCTTTTCATTCAAACTTCCTCAGATAGAATCTGCTGAACAGAAAGCTGGCGGTAGTGATATTCGTTTTAGACAAATTGTACCAGGGGCTCAGGTCCGGTTCATAGGGATTGGCCAGAACATAAATGGATTGAGCGGGCATACATCCTTCCACCAGCTTATAAACGGTATCTTTTTTATTCCTCACTACCATGTCCACAATGAGACAACAATGACCGGGACACCCGCGATAAATGATGACCGTACCAGTCTCCAGTTTATTTGCCGGCTTTAATTCCTTGCAAAGGGAAACAGTGCCGGCATAGGTATAGATGATGTCCAGATAATTCCTTAGTGATTCATGCGTTTTTTCTTGCGGCAGCGCTATTTGGACAAAGGTTTGCAGGCCGCTACGGTTTTGAATTACCGGGCGAATGCCGCGGCAGTAGGATGCCCAATCGTAAGATACCCCGTTCGTGAAATGAAAGGCTATTTCATTAAACCGTTTTTGACTGAACAGATATTCTGTTGGGAATTTGATGTGCCGGTTCCTGCTTTGCCAAATATTATACTGATCTTCAAAGATGAAAAGAAATCCAGATCGCCATAGTTGGTTTGCCGTGCTGGTTTTTTTATCCCTGCAGGTAAGCGGCCAGTCCTCCGGCGGTGAAAATAAGCCCTGCCGCCTGCCGGTTATACCGGTGGGTCTGGATGCCTATCGTATGTGGGGTAAGTGGCCGCAGCAGAGATTAGGGGTGCGGACCTATATGCGCAGCACCTACGACAGGAAGGGAGGCAATGAATCTGCAGATGCCAGTCATTTTCTTTTTGCCAATGGAGAAGAAGATAATGTTTCCCTGGACGTGAAAGGGCAAGGTGTGCTTTATTTCTTTCGGGCAAACCACTGGCATGGCAGCCCCTGGCATTTTCTGATCGATGACAGGGATAATATAGTGCGCGAAACCGGCACCGGTGATCCGGAGAATGCCGCAAAGATTTTTAAGGAAATCGGTTTTTTTCCGTCAACAGCATTTCCCAAACCGCTGAACTGGACCTGGGGAGATACCCGGGGAGCGGACCTGATCTGGACGCCAATGCCTTTTGAAAGATCTTTGCGGATAGCTTATTCCCATACCCGCTACGGAACCGGTTATTATATTTATCAGTTGTATGCCAATAAAGAAAATTTGTCCAGGCCCATCCGGTCCTGGAATAGCAGCCGGATACCGGATAAGGATGTGGTTGACCTTATTGGAAGAGCGGGAACGGATATTGCTCCAATGAATATTAAAAAGCGCAGCGGTAAAAAGAAACTGGATAAAGAGAGATTGATGCTGGCCGAAATTAAAACCAGCGTGAATTTGTCTATCCGGGCATTGAAGCTGGAGCTTCCGCTCGATAAATCGGTTGAACTGGAGCGACTGCGACTGCTGGTTACCTGGGACGGGGCAGCCTTTCCATCCATCGATGCGCCTTTATGTCTTTTTTTTGGAGCAGGAACCTTGTATAACCGCGATGAGCGTGAATTTCTGGTAAAAGGTTTTCCGGTCAATATCCGGTACGATTATGTAAACAAGAAAGTAGAACTCGCCTGTTATTATCCGATGCCTTTTTTCAAATCGGCGAAGATTGAGCTGGCAGGTATCAACCCGGGAGATGCGGAGATCCGGTATGAGATCCGTTACGAGCCTTTGTCTGCCGATGCGAGGCAAAGCAGCTATTTTCACGCCAGCTATACAGATATTCCCGTGCCGCAGCCGGGTAAGGACATGACCTGGCTGGATACGCGCGGCATGGAAGGACATACAGATTGGTCGGGCAATTTTGCAGGCACTTCTTTTATCTTTTCCCATAATGCCAATCTGGGTACGCTGGAAGGAGATCCGAGATTCTTTTTTGATGATAGTGAAAGTCCTCAGGCTTATGGTACCGGAACGGAGGAATGGGGCGGTGGCGGAGATTACTGGGGCGGGAAGAATATGACGCTGCCCTTTGTGGGCCATCCCTGCGGGGCGCCCGACAAAACAGCGGCGAAGAAAGAAAAGGATCTGATCGAATCGGGTTACCGGTTTTTGCTGGCGGACCTGATGCCTTTTGGCCGTCGCGCGGTCATTCGATTTGAGCATGGTGGAGAAAATTTATCGACGGATCATTATGAAGCGGTAACGTATTGGTACGGATTACCCGCTGCGGCCCTGATAAAAACCGATGAACTGGATATTGGAGATACCGTCAGCGAACGGAGCCATCATTACCGGTCTCCCCGGTCATCGCGCATAGAAACCCTGGTTTCCCGTTACGAATGGGGAATAGACAGCTTCCCGGGAAAAATATGGGGGATGAAGGCGGATGAGCTATCCGGATATGCAGAAAAAGCAGGCAGGGAAATATACCCCGCCCATAAAGAGGATGGACGTTATACAAGAGGGGTGTCCAGCTTCACGGTAAAACTGGACAGCAATAACCTGGGCGTGTTGTTGCGCCGGACGCTCGACTACGGTTTTCCCAATCAAACCGCTGAAGTGTTTATATCCCGGGCTTCTACTGGGGAAAGCTCCGATTCAACCAAATGGAGTTCCGCGGGCATCTGGTACCTGGCCGGCTCGAATACCTGTTTATACTCCGACCCAAAAGAGGAGCTGGGGAAGCGCCAGTTAATAATACAAACCTCCGACCGCCGTTTCCGTGATGATGAATTCCTGATACCCGCCAGGTTAACGAAAAACCAATCTGTTATTCAAGTTCGGATAAAATTTATTCCGGATAACCAGGATCTATATCCGGGACAGTCTTTCCCAAAACAAAGTGCATGGAGTGAACTCCGGTATGCCATTTACAGCTATGTTCTACCGGATTTCCATCAGAAAAATTAATTTAAGAGATACTGCTTACTAATGGCTAATTCCCTTCATTTTGTAGAAGACAAGACGGCTTTTGCGGAAAAGCTGAAGGCGGTGCTGAAAAGTGAGGGGATGCTGATCGTAGTGGAATATGACACAGATGTTCCGGTACGTGACTGGGTTCCTTATCCCTTAGATTTTCTGACCCTTAAGGCGCTTTTCGTTTCGGTGGGATTCGGAAAGGTGGAGAGGCTGAGTGAATATCCGTCGGTCTTTGGAAGAACAATTTATTCAGCGACGATCCGGGTATGATTTGGAGGCTAAAAACAAAAGATGGACATTTTAGTATATGCAGACTGGTTCGAGTTAAAAGGCGCCGCGCGCATGGGCATACTTTCTGTTACCCATTTGAAAGGGCGGGAAGTATTTTCATTTGCTTATGATAAAGACTGGCTGAACAGGGGTCAGGCGCAAAGGCTCGACCCCGATTTGCAACTATTTTCGGGACTGCAATATCCGGCGCCGGACAAAAAGAATCTCGGGATCTTCCTGGATTCTTCGCCCGACCGATGGGGACAAGATATCATGAAGCGAACCGAAGCGGTCGCCGCACGGCTGGAAAAACGAAAAGAAAAGACACTTTTCCGGGAAGATTTTTTGCTCGGCGTATTTGATCAGCAGCGCATGGGCGCCCTGCGGTTTAAATTGTCGGAAGAGGGTCCCTTCCTGAATGATCATGCGGATTCCGCGGCGCCGCCCTGGACCTCGCTGCGTGAGCTGGAGTTTGCGAGCCTGCAGCTGGAGAAGAAAACTTTGTCGGACAAAGAATCACTGAAATGGCTGAACATGTTACTCGCGCCAGGAGCATCTCTGGGCGGGACCAGACCGAAGGCCGGCGTTACGGATGAAAAAGGAAGTCTCTGGATCGCGAAATTTCCGGCCGCTGGCGACCGCAACGATATCGGTGCATGGGAAATGGTCGCCAACGAACTGGCGACAGACGCCGGAATCGATGTGGCCACCGGACAGGCGAAACGTTTCAATGACAAACACCACACGTATTTATCAAAACGCTTTGACCGCATCGGGACCAAACGCCGCCTGCATTTCGCCTCCGCGATGACCCTGCTGGCTCGGCGTGATGGCGCCGATGGCGTGTCCTACCTGGATCTGGCGGCCTTCATCATCAAAAACGGCGCGGACCCAAAACAGGACCTGGAAGAACTCTGGCGCAGGATCGCGTTTAATATCGCGGTGAAAAATACCGACGATCATTTGCAGAACCATGGGTTTTTGCTGACAGCTGGTGGATGGTCTTTGGCACCGGCCTACGATGTTAATCCGAATGAGCAGGGGCGGGGCCTTACGCTGAATATCTCCGAGACGGATAACGCGCTGGACTTCGGACTGGCACTTTCCGTCGCAAAATATTTCCGGGTTCAAAAAGACTCGGAATCAATCCTCAAAAGAGTCCGACGTTCGGTCGCCAAATGGAAAACCGCCGCAAAGAAATATGCCATCCCCGAGGGAGAAATCAGCCAGATGGCAAGCGCGTTTGAAGAATAGAAGGTCTAAACTATTCTACCATCATCTCATCCACAAAAAGCCAGGCATCATCTCCGGCATCAGGACTGCCGGATGGGATCGTACCATAAGGTGAGGCAATGATGCGGAGATATTTGGTATCCACTTCAGGCCAGCTCAGGGTAAATGGAGCTGCTCCTGAATTCACCGGGACATCCATTTTTTTCTCAGCTACCGTTTTAAAATCAACACCATTGTCTGAAATCTGGACAGTGACTATTTTAGGCACCCAGACTCCACTCGCCGGGTCGTGGAAAAACCGGGTGTGCAGGGCAGATGTCCGGGTGACCGATGCAAAATGAATGGTGCCGTCGAAATCACTGTCGTTCCAGCCAAGCCAGTCATCATCATTAAAATGATCGTCATTTCCCAGATGCCCATTCACCCAGGCGGCATCGCCTCCTTTATTATAATACCTGCTGGGCGGGGTTTGTAGTGTGATCTGCTGCCCGACTGCCTTATGGAGCACAAGGGCTTTTTTTTCAAGGTCGATGATATGCTGATCAACCAGTACAGCGGCAGTGAGCGTGCAGCTCTGTTTAATGGGGAAGGGCGCCGTATACAATAAAGATGAGGAAACCGGCTTTGAACCATCCAGGGTATAATGAATCCGGTAAGGATCCGGTACGCCGCTCAGGGTCGCCATTAGCTCACTGGTATGGGTAACCGAAGTGCTTAATTTGATCTCAAATAAATGCCGGCTGTAATTCACTTTGCAAACATCCAGCCGTTTTAAATATCTGGTCAGGCGTGAAATGAAATCGGCATAATTTTTCCTCGCGGGTGCTGTCCAGTCCACTTCGGCTAGGGCAACCGATCTTGGGAAAAGCATGTATTCCGCCTTCGAAGGATCGGGGACAAATTCTGTCCACAGGTTTCCCTGGGCACCGAGAATGTATTTTGCTTCATCGCCGGTTAACTCAGCCGGAACGGGATCGTAAGAATAGGTTCTGGCGAGGGTGGTCAGGCCGCCAATGGCAACCGGTTCGTCAGGTGCGTCGGTTTGATAATGGTCGAAGTAGCAATATTCTCCGGGCGTCATAATGACGTGGTGGTGTTGCTGCGCTGCTTTAATTCCGCCTTCGATCCCTGTCCAGCTCATCACCGTAGCATTGGGTGCCAGGCCGCCCTGCAGGATTTCGTCCCAGCCGATGATATTCCTTCCTTTACTGTTTACGAATTTTTCAATGCGCCGGATGAAATAACTCTGCAGCTCTTCTCCCGTTTTCAGTCCTTCTTCTTTCATCCGCTTTTGGCAGAGGGGACAGGTTCTCCAGTTTACCTTGCTGGCTTCATCACCCGCAATATGGATATAGGGAGATGGAAATACATCCATGACCTCAGACAGAATATTGTCAAGGAATTCAAAGGTTTCATCTTTGGTGCAATATTCATCCTGGATGTGTTCAGGATAGGCAAAGGGTTTTCCGGTACTGTCCAGACAGGCGAGCTCAGGATAAGAAGCCAGCGCCGACTTACTATGGGCCGGCATTTCAATTTCCGGAATGATGGTAATGAAACGATCTGCTGCATATTTTACCAGATTCTTTAATTGCTCCTGCGTATAATAACCCCCGTACAAACTGTCCCCGGGCCTGGAATTGTAATCGTATGTGGTATTCAGCGGAGTTCCTTTCCGGTAGGCTCCGATCTCCATGAGTTTGGGGTATTTTTTACTTTCAAAACGCCAACCCTGACTGTCCGTTAAATGCAGGTGCAGCCGGTTCATTTTCTGCATCGCCAGCAGATCGATCAGTTTTTTAATGAATTCCGGGGGCATATAGTGACGGGCCACGTCCAGCATGATCCCCCTGTATTCAAAACGCGGGGCATCTTCTATTTGTATACAGGGCACGGACCACCTGATATTTTGCTGTCTGGTATTCTGCTCAATTTGTACTGGCAATAACTGCAGCAGGCTCTGCACGGCATAGAAAATGCCGGCGGGCGTTTTTGCTTCAATCCGGATGCGGTTGGGTTTGACGACGAGCCGGTATCCTTCCCCGTTGGACAAACGGCTGTCCAGCGTGACGTCTATTTGAGATGAGGAGGAAGTTTTTTTCCTCTTTTCGAGGTCAATTCCAGCAGCTTGTTTAAATTTCAGCAACAAGGGCGACAAGGCCGTCATAAGGCCTTCATCCTTTTTGTCAAACTTTATGAATGTATTGGATGAAAACACAAATCTGCCATTTCCCATGGTGATTGACGCAGGTTCCGGGATAATGCTTACAGACGGCTGTGCGGGAGCAAACAAGGGGATAATGAATAAGAATAAGAAGAACCTTTTCATTTTTTATTTATTTTTTCGAAGAAAACAATTCCGGTTTCAGCGGCAACTGCGCACCCGCAATAAACAGCTTGCCGCATTTACTATGGCATCAGTCTGAATTTTGGATTATGTTTATATATGCAAGTTCTATCATTTTAAGCTTTGTCAACAATATGGGCCGTTGCCCATGAGATAATGTAAATTGTCATTTTGACAATATGTTCTTCCGAATAGAAATTGAGAATTCTTTATCTTTGAATCTGATCGGATGTTTAGCTTTTACCTCAAACGCGCCGCCTTATGCAAACGCAAAAACATATCCAGTTTACCAACCTGATCAAGGCAGGAGGCCAGCTGCATGAATTTAATTTTCGGAGGAGCATGGGACCGGAAGGGCCGTTATTTACAGTGGATGTGGCAGACCAGCGGGGCGACCGGCATTACCTGATGTTCAGCCTGGAGGGGAATAACTGGAGGGTAAAGACAAAAAATATCCCGGACTGGATCGGGGATGTTATTCCGCAAATTCAGCAGGCTATTGATGGGCTGGTTTAGCCAGCTTTTACGCCGGCAAAATCCCGCTCCGGCGAACAAATTATCCCTTTAATCCCCCCATTTAATCCGTTCGTCGAAAGGATTATCATTTATACATTTCCTTTTGCAGCTTTACGTCAGATAAGCGCAATATCCATAGAATAACCGACCAGATCCTTTTGAAAACCAATGACCCGATTTTAATCCGTACCCTACTGAAAACAAGTTGAACGTCCCGCAATTATCCTTTAAACCCTAAAATATTGCTCTGGACGGCAAGAGCTACCGAAACGGTGGCTTTTTTGTTTATTTTTTGAAGTAGGGCTTCACCGCATCGGTCTTCTGCGCCGAGCAACAATGTATTCCTGCAAAGCAAATGGCCACTAATATCATAGCTTGTTTCATGATAGAAAGGTATCGAAAATATGGTTTTTATTTAGGAGAATGAAAACATAACTATGGTGTCAGATTTGTAAATTTCCCAGCATAAACGAATACGTTAAATTGGTTTTACATCCGATAATGACTTAAAATGGGATAAAATTTCCCCTACAGAGACAACCAAAATTGTTTTTTCTGTCTTCAACAATCCATTTGCCATTTTTTACTTTTTCTTTTTTGATTATAAGTCGCTGGTATATAACGGCCTCACCGTGGACTCAGGGCCAATGATTATTTTTAAATCAAGAATGGAACAAACATTGTATTTGTTAACTGGTTTTTCATAGGATATTGGATTTTTTAGCGGGGCTGTATTTTTATACTGGCCCCTTTTTTTTCTTCAATATTTTTTCTTCAGAATTTCTTCAGAATTGCATATCTAAATACACAGCCAGGAAGATTTTGCTGATGGCTTGCATAACCGCACTATTTTTGGTAATTTGTTTTCCAATCTCCCTATACCATATGAAAACAGCCAAGATTTTCCTGTCGGGTACGCTCTGCATTTCGGCTATTTTACTTCTTGTCATTTCCTGTAAGAAAAATGTGAACAGCCCCGTTCAGTCGCCGGCTATTCTATTACCGGACTCAACGGCGCCATTGCAGACAACCCCCGGTCAAACGGGTCATTTGCCACTACCGGAACAGTATTCAATGAATTGTCCGGGAAGCCCTTTTTATGGTGACAGTATCATCTATCCATCGGGTAATTTCGGATCACCGGACGAACTGATATCGCCAGTAAATAGCCCGGCGTCGGGGAGTTATTACTCCTGGCCGGATGGTCTGGTGATCAATGATTCTACGGGAGCGATCAATATAACCAGGAGCGAAACGGGCCAGCGTTATTATATTGGCTATGTAAAAAAAGGGACCCGGGATACCTGTCTGAATACGTTGATTATTGCAGGGGCAGCTTATATGGACAGTATCTATGTACAGAATAAAGCAGTTAAGAATATGGCGCTGCCCTATTTCAACGCGAACAGTACAGTGAACAGTCCGTGTGATCAGTACGGACAATGCTACTGGGACCTCAGCGGCAATGCAAATAAGCAAAAGATCCAGCTGGATGAACATACGGGTATTATCGACCTGGACAAGACGCTGCAGAATGGTGCTTTTGGAATGACGCCTGTTAACGGGACCACGCTGAATGCCGTAATCTATTATTTACTGGATGATCACAATCATGCGCTGCAATCCATGCAAATCCGCCTGATGTATTATGATCGTGTGTCTTTGATACCGGCAGGCCTTGTCACAAAAATTAGAAACCAGCGGACCGATGCCATCGGTAATCAAATTTTAAACAATCCCACCGGAACAGTAAAACCGCCCCTGATCATCATTACCCGTTTCCAATAAGGGATAACGGTCAAATCACCTGTCAATCCCGGTCCCGGCCAATGCCCGAGGTAGATAGCGGGTGGCTTTCTATCACGAAGGTCATTTTACACGCTACTTTCGATCAGTACGGCCACAAGTGTTCTTTATAAGGGACTGTTTTCTTCAATGTTCGGATACGACTGATCTACTTCTTTACGGTAGCGTAGATGCGCGTGATGCAGGAAGGCAATAACCGGAAGCTTTGTCTTCTCCAGGTCGGCTTCCAGCCGTTGCAATTGTTCATTGCCGTGGAAATGCGCAGCGCCGGGCTCACGGTCTGAAGAGGGGTCATGATGATTGCATTTCAAAACGACAAAATGATATCTCTTGGTATCAAAAGAATAGTATTTGCCCATGGATTTCCAGAAGGATTCTATTGCATTTTTCTTTTTAATTTCTATTTTGCCATGACAAACCTCCGACTCCTTGTGTGGTTACGCAAACGTTATCACGGATTATTCCTGTCAATAACAGCCTTTTTTAGGTCATATCTTTCTATTTTAGCCTTACAATGCTGTATTTTTACGTCCTTAATCTGAAAAAAAGCAATGAACGGGAAAAGCGATTACACTTTAAAGCCTGATGCAGCCTAAACCTGCTATCTTAAAACATTAATTAAGATGAACCCCGTATCCCCTAAAATATTATTTGATCATTGTTACGGCAAATACACCATAGCTGCAGTGAATGTATTTACCATGGAACAGGTGCATGGTTTGTTTGCAGCGGCTCAGGATTCTGAAACACCGGTTATTGTTCAATTAACGCCAGCCGCCAGAAACTATGCACACCCTGAAATGCTGATGGCCATGATAACCGCGGCATCCAACATTTATCCAAAAGCCGTGTATGCCATTCATTTAGATCACGGCATAGAAGCTCATGTCTTCGATGCTATCGGCAATGGATACACGTCTGTGATGATTGACGCATCGCACGATGATTTTGAAACCAATATAAAAAGAACCCGGTCGGTGGCAGAGGCAGCTCATAAAAGGAATATTGTAGTAGAAGCCGAACTGGGTGTGTTAAGCGGTGTTGAAGATGATTTGAGTGTGGAAGAAGAACAGGCGAAATACACGGATCCCATGCTGGCTAAAGAATTTGTGGAAAGAACCGGTTGTGATAGCCTGGCAGTCGCCGTGGGAACCAGCCACGGGGCTTATAAGTTTAGCGGTGGCAGGGGATTGCAATTTAGTGTGCTTGAAAAAATCCAGCAGCAATTACCCGGCTATCCCTTAGTGCTTCATGGAAGTTCGGGGGTTAATAAACAGGATATTATGGAGATAAACCGTTATGGTGGAAAGCTGATGGAGAACGCCAGTGGCGTTACGGATGAAGAATTAAGAAAGGCCATTCAGTACGGAATATGTAAAGTAAATATTGCCACCGATCTGCGACTTTTGTGGACTAAAGTCCATCGCCGGTTTTTTGCTGAACACCCCGAACTATTTGATCCTGTTATACCGGGTAAGGAATATATGAAAGCGTACAAAGAATTTATGATAGCGCGTTTTGAGGTTTTCGGAAGCAAGGGAAAATCGCCATCCATCCGGTTCAATTAAAAATAAAAAAGATGAAGGAAAGCCATTTGATAAAACATCCGTTGCGGACCTCCGGTGTGTACCAAAAAATTACCGCGGAAGATGCGGGCTGGACGCATCTCAATATGGAAGCGAGGTTGATGCGTAAGGGAGAAGTCTGGGCCGGCGATACCGGCGCGAATGAATATGCATTTATTTTGCTGAGTGGTAATTATGCCGTAACAACCAACAAGGGCAGCTGGCAGACGGTCAATGGCAGAAAGGATGTGTTTAATGGAATTGCCCATACGCTCTATTTGCCAAGGCATACTTCTTTTACCATTACAGCGGAAAGTGAATTATTGGATATAGCCGCGGGCTGGTGTCTGGCAACCGGAGATTTCCCCGCCAGGTTTAAGACTCCGGAAGAAGCGGCTATTGAAATTCGTGGCGGCGATAACGCGACCCGGCAGATAAACAGTCTTGTGGAACCCGGTTTTGAGTGCAGTAAAATTATAGCCGTAGAAGTGTACACGCCCTCCGGCAACTGGAGCTCATTTCCGGCACATAAGCATGATGTAAGAAAGCTGGATGCTAAGGGCGTCGTAACCGAAGCCTGCCTGGAGGAATTTTATTTTTATAAGCTGGATAGCGATAAAGGATATGCGCTTCAGCACGTGTATACGGCTGATGGAGAACTTAATGAACTCATGCAATTAAGAACAAATGATGTTGCTTTAATACCGAAAGGGTATCATCCGGTAGTGGCCGCGCATGGCTATAATTGTTATTATTTAAATTTTTTAGCCGGAAGCGACCAGTCCTTAGCCAATACGCCGGATCCCGATCATGCATGGATTTTTAATTCGTGGAAGGGGATTGATCCGCGCATTCCCCTGGTAAAGGCTGAAATGAATAATCGTTAAATTATTTTATGAAAGGAAAGGAATATGATTTGTTAACCTTCGGCCGCTCTTCAATAGACTTGTATTCGCAGAATATTGGTGCAGACTTTATTGATATAAAGGGATTCGATGCTTTTGTCGGAGGATCACCATTGAATATCGCCGTTGGCGCCAGCCGGCTGGGGGCTAAAGTTTCCTTATTAACTGGCGTGGGCAATGATAAGGTCGGGGACTTCATTATCCATTTCCTGAAAAATCAAAACGTTGATACCAATACGATTGCCCGCATAGCGGGTGCGAGGTCAAGCGCTGTTGTTTTGGGCATTGAGCCGCCGGACAGGTTTCCGTTAGTTTATTACCGCGACAACGCGGCGGACAGCCAGGTGACGATCGATCATGCGATAGCTGCTAAAATTGACCGGTACAGGGTACTTGAAATTTCGGCAACAGCACTAAATATTGAACCAAGTCGCAGTGCCGTGTTTTATGCTGTTGAAAACGCATTTGAGAACCAGGTGGATGTTGTTTTAGACATCGATTTCCGGGCTGATCAATGGAAAGACTTACGGTCATTCGGTTTAATGGTAAGGGCCATATTACCCAAAGTGAAAATTGCCATTGGAACAGAAGAAGAAATACTCGCGGCTACCTTGCAAAATGCCGACCAGGTTCACATCAGCCATCAGCAAATTTCTGCTCCGGAAATCAAGGGAGATGTAGAAGAATCCATTCAAAAAATAATCAAATCAGGCCCTGAATTATTGATCGTAAAGCGGGGATCAAAAGGCGCTTCCGTTTATTCCAGGGATGGCAGCAGGCAGGATGTGCCCGGTTTTCCTGTAGAAATTTTAAATGTATTGGGTGCAGGGGATGCTTTTGCCAGCGGGTTTATTTTTGGCTATTTGCAGGGTTGGGATGTTTTTAAAGCGTGCAGACTGGGCAACGCCAGTGGTGCATGGGTTGTGCAAAGATCAGGATGTGCCAATGCCATGCCTTACTATGATGAACTGATGCAATTCATTGAATCGGGAGGCGGGTTGATTCCGGGTGATAAACAGGTATGAAAGTTTAACTGAAATAATATCAAATCATGGCAGAGAAAATCAAAAGATTAACGACCGCACAGGCTACGATTGAATTTTTACAAAAACAATATGTAGTCAGGGATGGTGTTGAAACTCCATTTTTTGCGGGATGTTTTGGCATATTCGGACATGGTAATGTAGGCGGAATAGGAGAGGCCTTATATCAATATCCGTCTTTCAAATATTATCAGGCTAGAAATGAGCAGGCCATGGTTCATTGCGCCATTGCCTATGCGAAGGTAAAAAACAGGATGGGTGCATTTGCCTGTACTACGTCGATCGGGCCGGGCGCTACCAATATGGTTACGGGCGCAGCCACGGCTACTATCAACAGGTTGCCGGTATTACTTCTGCCCGGTGATATTTTTGCTCAAAGACTGGTAGATCCTGTGTTGCAGCAATTGGAATATCAATATTCGAAAGACATTTCAGTCAACGATTGTTTTAAACCCGTTTCTAAATACTGGGATCGAATTAATCGTCCGGAGCAGTTGATATCCGCTATGATGAATGCGATGCGGATATTGACGTCACCGGCTGAAACGGGTGCTGTTACCATTGCCATGCCCCAGGACGTACAGGCTGAGGCGTATGATTTTCCCCTAAGTTTTTTCAAAAAAAGGATTTGGCAGGTTCCGAGATTGAGGGCGGATAAGGATTTGTTGCAAAAGGCGGCAGCCATCATCAGCAAGTCAAAGAACCCCGTGATTATAGCGGGAGGAGGTGTTATTTACAGTGATGCCTGTAAAGAATTGAAAAAATGGGTAAACAGAACGGGAATCCCGGTGGCAGAAACGTTTGCCGGTAAAGGGAGTTTGACTTTTGATGAACCTCAGAACCTTGGTGCAGCAGGAGTTACTGGTACGCCCGGCGCTATTGCAGCCTGCGAAAAGGCGGATGTAATTATTGGTATTGGTACGCGATACAGTGATTTTACCACTGTTTCACAGGGTGCCTTTCAAAATCCTTTGGTTCAGTTTATTAATATCAATGTATCGGAATTTGATTCTTTTAAACAGGCGGCTATACCCATTGTTGGCGATGCGAAAGAATCTATCAAAGAACTTGACAGGTTGCTCGGAGACTATAAAGTTTCCGGTAAATATGCAAGTACCATTAAAAAGAGTCACGCAGAATGGAACAAAATCGTTGATCAGGTTTATTCATTAAATCACGGAATACCGGTAAGCCAGGGTGAGGTAATTGGTGCCGTGAATAATTTTTCGGCGACAAAGGATATTGTACTATGCGCTGCCGGTAGTTTACCCGGTGATTTACACAAACTCTGGAAAACTTCGGATAGCAAAGGTTTTCATCTTGAGTATGGCTATTCCTGCATGGGATATGAAATTGCCGGTGGTCTGGGTGCAAAAATGGCCGATCCTTCCAGGGAGGTGTACGTGATGGTAGGGGATGGAAGTTATTTAATGATGTCTCAGGAAATCATTACCTCTATACAGGAAG
>DASRLM010000524.1:0-3307 GCA_035648455.1 Puia sp.
CATTTATACATTAAATGTAAGGATCATCCGGGAAATCCGGAATTGGAAAATTAAACCGGCTGGCAGTAAAAGTTTTTTCATGGCCTGGATAAATTCCATATCGCTGCAGATTTAAGGGTTGCGCTTCCGCCGGTTGCAAACGCAGTTATGCCATCGGCATCCGTTCCGGGAAAAATATAGGTAGATAAAACCTGCTTGCCATCATTCACAAAAACCTCCAGGGAAGATTTATCCAGCAGGATGTCCAACCGGATATTTTCACCGGCCTCCGGTAATTCAATCGTTTGGCGAAGTTTATCCCGGTTCATTTCACTGCTGTTTCCCGAATGGGTTCTGTCCACCACCAGCTGATGATTTTTTTCATCGTATGCAATAACCGTTTCTGCGGATATCAGATTGTCTTTGTTTTTTTTCCGCGCTATTTTAAATCCGGCAAAAGTTCCCGGCCGTACCAATATTTCCGCATTCAGCCAATAGGCGTTCCCGGCAATTGTATGCTGTTTATCCAGATCGGTGCCGCCGTCGTCGAGTTTCAGATTTTTGATTTCAACTACCTGGTTATGGGATAATTCCGACAGATTGTTCCGGATTACCGCTGCCGGCTTTTGCATCAGACGAAGGCCCGCTTTTGTTGTTTTCAAACTCAGATCCCGGGGAATGGACATCTGACCGGACCAGGGATACGTTTTCTGTGGGCCTGGAACCATCCATCCGATAAATGTTTTTTCATTCCCCGGCAGGTTGTTCCAGGGAATGGCCGCATACAGACAATCACCGTAATCCACGGGTAATACGAGCCCTGATGGATTGTCATTTTTAAATTCGCGGCCATTAAATTCACCCACAAAGTATTGCATAAATGCCCCCCGGTTCGTTCCACCGACGGAATTTATGATTACCCATTTTTTCTCTGCCGGATCTCCTTCAACCGGCAATTGAATCAGGAACGGGCATTCCCAGACTGCGGGTGAAAGACCCTGCGGACCAAATTCACTTAGATAGTCCCAGTTCTTCAGATCCGGTGATCCATAAAACCTCACCTTATTTTCGGAAGGCATGGAGACGATCATGATCCACCGGGAAGACGGTGGATACCAGAATACATTCGGATCGCGGAAATCTTTCAGGTGAAGATCAAGCACGGGATTATGCGCATAGTTGGTGTAGGTGAGTCCTCCGTCGTTGCTGTAAGCGATAAACTGGGACTCTTTTTTTAAGTTCGGCTGGTCGGCGGTATAGATGGCCACAAGACAACCGCCTGTTTTGCAAAACCCGCTGGTATTATTTTTGTCCCACACATTGCATCCTGAAAAGATCCAGGTGGTATCCTGATCAATCACTTCCGGTATCGCAATCGGCAGATGTTTCCAGTGTATCAGATCAGTACTGATAGCATGGCCCCAGCTCATATGACCCCAGTTGTTCTCCAAAGGATTCTGCTGATTGAACAAATGGTATTCCCCGTTGAGATAAATCAGGCCATTCGGATCATTGGTCCAGTTTTTCTCCGGCGTGAAATGATAAACGGGCCGCCATTGAGGAGTTGGTTTACTTTGGGAAAATACCAGAGAAACAAATAATAAGGCAGTCAGACAGCAGGAAAAACGCTTATTCATATGGACAAAAATTCTGGTTGCATATAGGGATTAAAAATTAAAGGCCATTCAAATTTACATCCAGTTCCGTCAAATTCCTGATTCCATTTCTCAAATCATTCCGGAACCTATACCGCGGGTGCTGCACTCCTGTTCGTTTCGGAATTTGCTTATCTTCACATCAACAAATGAAATGGTATAATTCTCGTTGAACTGTTCCCATTCAATGCAATTTATGGCAGCCTGCAAATTACCGGAAAACTTTTCCATGGCATTTCTGAAATATGAATTAAACATTAAACCATGAAACTGGTATTCATCATCGGTGTGGGCGGCGGTATCGGCAGCATGCTGCGCTATCTGGTGCAGGTTTTTGTAAGCCGCCATTTCCCTATCGCTTTTCCCTGGGGCACCTTCCTGGTCAACTGTACCGGATGTTTTTTAATCGGCTTATTATATGCTGTTTCAGTTAAACATGCCTGGATGACGGTGGAATGGAGAATGCTGCTGATAACTGGCCTTTGCGGAGGGTATACCACTTTTTCCAGCTATTCTTATGAAAGCATCAGTCTTTTTAAACAGGGGGCGTATAGTTACTTTTTTTTATATACCATCCTGAGTGTGGTATTGGGTTTACTGGCAACCCTGGGAGGGGCGGCTATTTTAAAATGAGTAAAAGCGGGAATCATGGCGTTTAAAAATATATTGGTTGCCGTAGACGACAGCGTCCATGCGATGCGGGTGGCAAAAACCGCTTTTACGCTGGCCCATAGCCTGGCTGCCCGAATCGGTATCATTTACGTGGTGGACAGAACCAGGGAGGCCGTTAGCGCGGACCTGGGTATTACTGCGGAGCAAAGCGGAGTTACGCTTCTGGCTGAAGCGGAAAAAACCATTGATCAACTCATCAGGGACTTCCCAAACGTTGAACGGGTTGTTCGCTTTACGCCCGAAGGTTCTCCGGAAAAAGAGATATTGCATATTGCCGAAGAGTGGGGAGCCGACCTGATCATCATGGGTTCCAACGAAAGATCCGGCCTTGAAAAGCTCCTTTCCGGCTCTGTGACAAATTATGTGATCAGGCACTCGGCAATACCTGTTTTGATGGTTCCCAAGGCCGGGCCCTGATTTATTCAATCATCCCCTTTTGCTGCACTTGTATTCACAAATGCTGCACGCTTCGGCGCAGGAACAACGGCATCTGTTCCTTTAACGGCTTTCCAGATCACTTCGGTAAAAATCCTGTCGGGCACCCGGTCCTCTTTTGAAAAATCAAATGTTTCACTTTTGCGCTGCCAGGCATTCTCTTCGGTGTTTCGTTTGTTGATATCCGTTTGCAATGGCTTTGCATTAAACGGCGTGAGATCCGGTGTTTTTGAAAAACAGCGCCACATGGGCGTTGCAGCGGCATCATACTGACTCATCGGGGGAACGCCGAGGATGAGTTCGATGGTATGAAGGACCGATGTGGTTGAATACAGGGTATGGTCCACCAGGTGCCGTTTCACAAATCCTCCGGCTACGTACACCGGACTCCGGTGGGCATCTACATGATCAGGACCATCCTGCGCATCATCTTCTACCACAAACACCACACTTTCTTTCCAGACCGGGCTCCTGCTTAAATAATCCACAAACATGCCCACAGCCAGGTCATTATCCGCACAATGCGCAAAGGGAGTTGGCCTTCCTTTTCTGAGCCCTTCCGTATG
>DASRLM010000525.1:0-4175 GCA_035648455.1 Puia sp.
CCTTTCCGGCTCTTTATGCGCTTTCTGCCTATACCGGAATACCTTCACTCACCCACGGCGAAGGTCCGGAAACGATCATTCCCCCGGATCTTTATTATTGCCAATCCGGGTTTTTCTGCAAAAAAGAGTGGAAACTGGAAAAAGCGACCCATATCCCCTTCCGGTTCAGACTGGGGTCGCTCGATTACTGTAATGTGCTTGAGGGGAAGCATTAGCCAGCACTTTTTTTATGGCCGTTGCCAACCCGGTTCCTTTCTCCCGGAGTTGTTCTTCGGTCCAGGAAAGTGCTATGGCTGTGGAGATGCAGCGGCTCATCACAGCATCGCTCCGGCTGAAATCCTGCTCCTGCAGTTTTTTAAGCGCCTGGGTCTGTTCGCCGGACAGCCGATTGAGGGTCTCCGCTTTTTTCAGGTGATCCCATTTACGGATATAGTGCCAGTTGTGTTCAAACCAGTAAAAATTGCCTCCCAGAATATTGCGGTCCTTCATTTCAGCCATCACCGCCCGGGTCAATTCGGCCGTGGGCAGCATCCAGCTCAGGAAGGTATGACTGTCTCCTTCCGGATCGGGAACCAGGCGGAAAGAAATGCCCGGAATCCCGGATATTGCTTCTTTCAGGAACTGGTGATGCTTTTTCTGAATGGCGAGGAACCGGTCGATTTTGCGGATCTGGGCGAGGCCTACGGCGGCGTGTAATTCGGAGATCCGGTAATTATATCCGATGAAGGGGTGCAGCTCGGCACCCCGGTCCATGCCCTGGTGGTCATGACCATGATCGGAAAAACCGTCGCAATGGGAATAAATGGTTTTATCGTTGGTGAGAACAGCGCCGCCTTCCGCACAGGTGATGGTCTTCACGAAGTCGAACGACAAAGTGCCGGCATCCCCGATGGTACCCAGGAATTTCCCTCTGTAGGAAGCGCCGATACTCTGGCAGGCATCTTCCAGCAAAAGAAGTTTGTGTTCCGCGCAGATCGCCAGGATGGGCTCCAGATCGGCCATGGCTCCGCACATGTGAACCGGCATAATGCATTTTGTTGCCGGCGTAATGGCATTCCGTATGGCTTCCGGATCGATGGTCAGCGATTCATTCACATCCACGATCACCGGAATGGCGCCCACATTCAGCACGGCCTCAAAGCTCGCGACGAAAGTGAACGTGGGCATGATTACTTCATCCCCGGATCCGATACCCAGGGCCGCCAGCGCAGTACTGAGCGCCGAGGTTCCGCTGGAAGTGAGCTGGGCATATCCGCAACCAAGCTTTTGGCAAAGCGCCGCTTCCAGTTCTTTCGACTTCCAGATACCCTTGCGGGGGCCGTCGAAGCCATACCGCATCAGGATTCCGGTCTGCAATACATCATTCACTTCTTTTCTTTCTTCTTCTCCAAAAAATTCAAATCCGGGCATGGTCAGGTATGATTATGGATGGAAAAATATCAATGCAGGCAAAGGTAAAATCTTTTATACTTATCGCGGCGCTATTTGGGCTGTCACCCTCCCTGCAGGCGCAAACTAAAATATTATCTATCTGAGGGTTTTAATACTTATCCTTTTTTCCCCTTTCCATAATTGCAGGCAAAAGCAGTCTTCGTAAATTGCAGGCATGCAGGATTATATTGAGGGATTAAATGATGCGCAGAAAGAGGCGGTTTTGCATATCAACGGCCCGCTGATGATTGTTGCCGGCGCCGGCAGCGGAAAAACAAAAGTACTTACCACGCGGGTCGCCCACCTGATGAAGAGCGGCGTGGATGCTTTTAATATTCTGGCCCTTACCTTCACCAATAAGGCTGCCCGGGAAATGAAGGAGCGCGTAGAGCATATCCTGGGGAATAACGAGGCCCGGAATCTCTATATCGGCACCTTTCACAGTGTATTTGCCCGCATACTCCGGGCCGAAGCAACCAAAATCGGTTATCCGCATCATTTTACCATCTATGATACCGACGATGCGAAAGCGGTGATAAAAACCGTGGTTAATGAGCTCAATCTGGATGACAAGCACTATAAGGCCAACATCGTTTACAATAGGATTTCCCAAGCCAAAAACGGATTGATATCACCCGCTGAATATGCCACGGATTATTATATCCAGCAGGAAGACACCCGCAGCAACCGCCCCGCCATCGCGCAGATCTATGATGCCTATGCCAAGCGCTGCTTCAAAAACGGCTCGATGGATTTCGACGACCTGCTGCTGAAATTTTATGAGTTGCTGAAACATTTTCCGGAGAGCCTGCATAAGTACCAGCATAAGTTCAAATACATCCTGATCGATGAGTTCCAGGATACCAACCCTGCACAGTATGAGATCATCAAACTGCTGGGTGCCGTTTATGAAAATGTTTGCGTGGTGGGAGACGATGCCCAGAGCATCTACAGTTTTCGCGGCGCCACCATTGAAAATATCTTACAGTTTCAAAAGGACTACGACGATGTGAAAGTGGTGAAGCTGGAGCAGAATTACCGCAGCACCCAAAGCATCATTACCGTAGCCAATGAAGTGATCAGGCGCAATAAGGGGCAGATTCCTAAAAACTTATGGACCGAAAATGCAGTGGGGGAAAAGATAAAGCTGGTGCGCACGATGACCGACAACGATGAGGGGAAATATGTTGCCGACACCATCCAGGAACAAAAGCTCCGCAACCATTTTAACAACCGGGATTTTGCCATTCTGTACCGCACCAATTCCCAAAGCCGTGCCTTTGAAGAAAGCCTTCGGCGGATGGGCATCCCCTATACTATTTACGGGGGCATCAGTTTTTATCAGCGCAAGGAGATCAAGGATTTCATTTCTTATCTGCGGGTGATCGTGAATCCCGTTGATGAAGAGTCGCTGAAAAGGGTCATCAATTATCCTACCCGTGGCATTGGAAAATCGTCCATCGACAAAGCCGTACTGCTGGCCAATGAAAAAAATATATCCATGTGGGAAGCGCTTACACAAGCCTCGTCACTCGGATACAAAGGAGCAACACTGGAGGCCGTTGAACAGTTTGTGCAGATGATAAAAAGTTTTTCCAGCATGCTGGCTGGCCGGAATGCTTACGAGGTAGCCATTCATGTGGGGAAGCAGACCAATATTGTCAAGGACCTGTTCACAGACAAAACCACCGAAGGGCTGGCGCGCTATGAAAATATCCAGGAACTGCTGAACAGCATCAAGGAGTGGGTGGATAACCAGCACAACCTGGCTCAGATAGATGAGGATGGGATCATCGTGGATCCCACACAGCAGGACAATGCCCGTGGGCAGGCGGATCTCTCTACCTATTTGCAGCAGATCACCCTGTTAACGGATGCGGACCAGAAAGATCCCCATGCGGATACGGTGAAACTCATGACGATTCATGCGGCCAAGGGTCTTGAATTCAGTTGTGTTTTTGCTGCCGGCCTGGAAGAATCCCTTTTTCCCAATGCCATGTCCATCAACACCCGGGAAGAACTTGAAGAAGAAAGACGGTTGTTCTATGTGGTCATTACCCGGGCCAAACATAAACTATGGATCAGCTATGCCAACAGCCGGTATCGTTTTGGAAGTGTTATCCAGAATGATCCCAGCCGGTTCATTGAAGAGATTCCGGAAGATCAGCTCGACAGAAGTTATGCCGGGGGTAGTGTAAAAAATCAGAGCGGCTGGGGAAACCGTCCGGCCTTTGACCGGTTAAACCGTGGATATGGTTCGGGGGAACAGGGTGGTAACAGCACAAAATCTACCAAGCCGTCCTATCTGCCGGTAAACAGCAAAACGCCCGTTCAGCAACACGTGCCCTCGCTGGATTTTGCCCCCAGCGATACCAGCAACCTGTCTGCCGGAGATAAGGTGGAACATCAGAAATTCGGGTTCGGCGAAGTGATCCGTATGGAAGGATCTGCCCACAATCCCGTGGCCACTGTGAATTTTGCCCTGGGTGGCGAAAAAAAGATCATGCTGAATTATGCGAAGCTGAGGATAATTAATGTGTAAATGTGCTGGTGTGTAAATATGTAAATGATTTACCTGTTGAAACGGTAACGAAATCGAATTACCCGGTTTTGCAAACCGCATTACAACCCATTTTCAAATTTTCAAATCATCAAATTTTCAAATTCCTCCAATTATCCTCAGCTTCGCATAATTCAGCATGATCTTTTTTTCGCCACCCAGGGCAAAATTCACCGTTGCCACG
>DASRLM010000526.1:0-3600 GCA_035648455.1 Puia sp.
AAACACCGGTTTTGAATTTGCCGGCCGTAACAGGCAGGTACTCTTCCGGATGCATCTTGATCTTTGCGGCCAGTTCAGCCTTTTTATTTTCAGCATCCTGTTTTATCCGGGATGAATCGGCAACATGGGAAACCGGTAAAGCAGCAGTTGCGGAATACAGGGAATCTTTGTTGACGGTGCTGACGGATCCGGTTTTTTTTCTGGACTTAACTACAGTGTGGCTGGCTTGAAGAGGAGACGCCGCCAGGGTCCGGCCTTCCAATGCTTTACCGGAATCATTTGCCGAAAGCAAAACCGATTGTTCAGGAGCAGGCTGCGGAAAATCTTTGGACATTACAGGAACCCCATGCTGATGGGGAGTATTGACGTCTGTTGAGTAAATATTTCTACGATTTGAGATAAAAAATCCAGTGCACATCCCTGCGCCAAATAACAGGATCACACTGGCGATCAATAGTCCTCTGCCCGATGTCTTTTGTGGATTAGCCGGTGATTGGGTCATATTTTCTGAAAATCTCATGGGTTCGTCCCAATTTAATTCAATGGGTTGCTGAACGGGGAAAGCGGGAATAAGTCCATTGGATTTTTGATCTGATGCGGGCATATTGATATAGACCGAATCCCGGTTGGTATCCGGACGGCGGCCTTCGGGGGATTCCGTTATTTTAGTTTTAATTTCTGCAGTATTGGATGCCGACGCCGGCTTTTTGTAAAACCGGTCATAGGGCTGTTCAGGAGCCTGTGGAGCAAACCCGGTAAATTCAGGAATTTCTCCCGGATACCTCCAGGCTGCACTCTTTCCTTCAACCCATACCAGGTCGTAAGCTTTCAGGGACATCCGCTTAATCTCGTCAACGGTGAAAGGCCCCGATTCTTTATTGTTGCGCAACAATAAATAAGTACTCATATTCCAGCTGATAAAAGGTTAGGGGTACCAATCAAAAACCTTCCCAAAAGTATTGACTTTTTTTGTGAAGACAAGGTTATAACTCCCATGAGCACCTGTTTTTTAATAATAAAAAGGATGGATCCGGATACCTTTTTCCCTGCTCCATTCGAGGGCAGGTGCCGGAAGTTTGGAGAACCGCGTTAGGTAAGCAGCTGTATTGAACGGGGCCGATGAAGAAGGAATCCTGAACAGGTCAGCGTCCGGAGCAAAATAATATTGCCTGTAACGTTCAAAATATGGGATTTTAACGCCATTTAAACTGTCCGGATTACTGGTACCTCCAATCATTCCATCTGCGCCATAACCCAGGTTCATATTCAGCCAGTACGGAAACCCGGATTTAGCGGGCAGAAAGGAACCGACATTAAAAGAAAGCCAATAGGTCTGGCCGTTATAATCCTTCAGCATCCTGGAAATCAGGTTCTTTCCCAATTCTGCAGGATAATAACCGGCATATAAAGTTGGATGAAATGAAAATTTCAGGGAGACCCTTTGCTGGTTCCATACTTTCTGCTGGGAAGCGAATAGAGCGGCGCCAAAAATATTGGCTACCATATCGCCTTTTGAAAATCCCCATTTGGAAGAAAACCCATCCAGCACTTCCACAATAGACATATATCCCAGGGCCGTAATGGAGCCGATGGCAATGGAAGCATCATTTTTAACTCCGCACCACCGCATCAGATCGTACTGAATGGCGCCGATGTTATACGCAGTAGTGGCATGCCCCGCCTTATCCATTTGGAGCCACTCGGAATTATCATTAAAAAAATGAAACCGGCTGCGGGGATGTTTGCGGTACCATAAAAAATACAGTCCCGCGGAGATGGCCACCCCGCTCGCTACTTCCGTAATGATCACCGTGCGCATCCGGTCCGCATGATACTGTTCACCCGGAGGCAAAAAACTATTTTGTGCCCGGCCATAAAAAAAATCAAGCGAAAAAACCAGGATAAAAGCCACGCGCAACAGCGCATCCCGGATCCTGAACAGGGATGAAAAATATACCGTCAATCAGCAAAAAAATTTAATGAACATCAAAAGGAAAGGAAGTTTTGTTTCGTACAAAAATCAATACCTTAGGTTCAAATTTAAAGCAAGTTTTATGGATGCAGCCATTCTGGCCAAAGTGAATAGCTGGTTGAGCGGAAATTACGACGAGGAAACAAAATCAATCATTAGCCGGCTTCAAAAGGAAAATCCTGACGAATTAACGGATGCCTTTTATCAGAATCTGGAATTTGGAACCGGCGGCCTCCGGGGCATCATGGGCGTGGGAACAAACCGGATCAATAAATACACCATTGGCATGGCCACACAGGGTTATTCCAATTACCTCAAAAAATCTTTCCCGACACAAATGGTTAAAGTGGCCATCGCGCACGACAGCCGCAACAACAGTCGCTTTTTTGCTGAAACCGCGGCCAAGGTCTTTGCCGCCAACGGCATTAAAGTTTTTTTGTTCCAATCCTTAAGGCCTACGCCGGAACTCAGTTTTACCATCCGTTACCTGGGTTGCCAGGGCGGTGTGGTTTGCACCGCATCCCACAATCCAAAAGAGTATAATGGGTATAAGGCTTACTGGAACGATGGGGGTCAGCTGGTGCCGCCGCACGACCACCAGGTGATTATAGAAGTTGAAAAAATAAGTTCCGTTGACGAAGTGAAATGGACGGGCGGCGAATCCCACATCACCATGATCGGTAAAGAGATTGATGAGGCCTATATCAGCATGGTCACGAATCTGTCTGTGAACCCCGAAATCATCGAAAGACAGCACAATCTCTGCATCGTATATACCCCTATTCATGGAACGGGCATCAAACTGGTTCCCGATGTGTTGCAAAGATTCGGCTTCAGCAACGTGCATGTGGTGGATGAGCAGGCAACCCCCGATGGCAATTTTCCGACCGTGTCCTATCCCAATCCGGAAGAAAAGGAGACCATGAGCCTGGGCCTGAAAAAGGCGCGGGAAATCAATGCGGATATTTTACTGGGAACGGATCCGGACGCTGACCGGGTAGGCATCGGCGTTAAAAACGATAAGGGAGAATGGGTGCTGATGAACGGAAATCAAACGGCTGTGCTGGCCTTTAACTACCTGATAGAGGCCCGTAAGGAAAAACGCATAAATCAGCCCAACGATATGGTGGTGAAAACCATTGTGACCACGGATATGATCGATGAAATTGCAAAACAAAGTAATATCCGATGTTATAATGTACTCACCGGTTTCAAGTGGATTGCGGAACTGATCAGGGAAAAAGAAAAAACGGAGAACTATGTGATTGGCGGGGAAGAAAGTTACGGATTGATGATCGGCGCCAAACTGCGCGACAAAGATGCGGTGAGTGCCGTGGCCATTCTGTGTGAAATGGCGGCCTATGAAAAAAGCAAGGGCAAAACCCTGTATGAAAAACTCATTGATCTGTACATACGCTTTGGATTCTATAAAGAATCGTTGATCTCCATCACCAAAAAAGGAATGGACGGACAGAAACAGATTGCCGACATGATGCATGCTTACCGGAACAATCCACCTTTGGCCATCAATGGTTCACCGGTGATCAAACTGCTGGATTACGAAACCGGCAAAGGCAGGAACCCGAAAACGGGTGAAACCTGGAACATTGACCTTCCGGCAAGCAATG
>DASRLM010000527.1:0-2072 GCA_035648455.1 Puia sp.
ATTTTTTAAAAAAATTAATAAGTTTATTGCCGTTGCTATCTTAGACTGGCGCAGGTCTCCCGACCTGTGACTTTTGGTTACTAATTCTGATTGAAAGATGAATTTGCAATTTAAAGAAAAGATAAATGAAGGCCAGGTAACGCTCCTGCACAGGCCAGGAGGCCTGCGCCAGAGCGGTTTTTCTATTTTGTTTGTGTGTAACTGGGAAGCGTAAACGGGAATTGAATTGGAGTTATTTCCTCTTAGAAATACTTTTTTATTCCCCGCCCTTCTTATACAACGGTTTCACGTTTTCTGAAAAAAGGGTAGGGGATGGAAGCGCTCCATTTGGCGCATTGATCAACACATTGTCAAAATAGGGCGTGCTCAATTTAATTTCCCCTCCCGCTGCAAAAAGCCCGGCCATACCATGCGGGTAAAGAGAGTCGGTTGCAGTTAAGACAATCTTGTCATCAATTAATCCATTGATAGTGGAGCCTTTGAAACGAAGTTCCAGGTTGTGCCAGGTGCCAGGTTGAAGATTGGCAATATGCGTACTGCCGAGCAACTTTTCTCCGCCTTCGCCTTCGTCCTTACCGGCTTTGATGAGCGCTTGCTGTTCAGCATCTCCAACGACTTTCTTTTTGTCAATTTTGCCGCGAATTACAGCCAACTTGCATTGGCCATCTACCCCCAGTTGAAGCACGTAACCTTTGGGTACAAATCCATACCCGGATCCGACATTATTTACACGGCCCATGATGCCCGCAGAGTCACCCGCATTCAAATACACATCGGCGCTAATTTCGTAGTCCGCCCACTGATCGTTGCCGAGGATTGTATAAGGATACCAGTCTCCCGGAGCCCAAGAAATTGGCCGCACCGGGGCAACCTGTTGCAGGCATTTTCCTTTTTTATCCGGGCGTTCCACAATCTCGAAAGCGCCATAAATATCGGCGGTGTAGTGCGGCAGGTATCCCCAGGTTGATGGTGAAGAATATTCGTCAAAGTTCTCATAATAAGGAAATGGAAAAGACTTTGCTTTGGGAACATTATCGAAAGAACCCTTCTGCTGTCCTCTCGTTGTAGAAAGAGAATAGATGCTACCAGGTTCCAGTGTGATGGTAAACTTACCGTTCACAGGCTGGATCCCGGCTTGTTGAATAAATTGTTCCTTTGCGTTGCTACGCCAAACACAGAGTTCTTTGGTGGATAAGCCGCCGTCAACTTTAAAGCTGATTTGCTGCGGGGCTTTGGCGTCTTTGGTTTCAATGATGATGCTATAATCATCACGCGGTGATTTTAATGTAACATAGCTGCCATCTCCAGGCAGTTTTGCACAAGCGCCATTCAAATATTTCCATCCTATTTGGGTGAATTGCCCATAGTGAGCGTAACCCCACAAAGCCTGGCGGACGCGGTAATGCCCGCTCCATGGCGAATTGGCAACCAGCATGGACGGGTCTTCTGAATAAGGTTCCATCGGGTAAAGGCCTGCGATATCATACCAATTCACAATTTTAGTAGCCCCACTTTGTATATAATTATCATTAAAAGCTTTCACAATGCTGATGGCGCAATCAAATCCCTTTAAATAAATATGCTCTTCACTGTTCCAGATCGGCTTGTTCATCTTAGCGGCCATTTCCTGATCTTCAGCAGAAGCGGGAATTTCTGAAAACGTATGCGCACTAATGATGTCAATGGCGTGGCGGAGTTTTTCGTCAGTCATCATATCCTTTACGAAATTGAGTTTGCCTTCCCCCCAGTTATCGAAAGCATGAATCTTGACTTTTTCAAATCCATTGGCGTTGAGGGTGGCCCGAAGCATTTTTGCAAAATCATAGCTGTCTCCCTTCTCATTGCGGCAGCCGAGGGCATCAAACTCCAGGTGATAAACTTTTCGCAATCCCTGGAGCCATTTCACATAATAGTCCGCGGCATCCTGCGACCAGAAATTGCCATTACCGATCCAGCCCGGCGCACTCCAGGCAGTGCCATCAAGAGTGAGATTGGGATTGCGTTTTTTGGCTTCCTGAAGCATCCACCAAATATATCCACGGGAGTAGTTAAGGTCATCACGGGTATACATG
>DASRLM010000528.1:0-5267 GCA_035648455.1 Puia sp.
ATTGATGAGGCCGTCGGGGCCCGATCCAAATCCATCTTTTAATTTTAACAAGGCATCGGCAATCCTGCTCTTCACATCCATGTGTACCATATTGCGCATGCCGAGTTCGGCCCGGTGTAGTTCGTCTGCATAAAACAGGACCATCTGATAAGCCAGCTCATGATTTACCAGCAGGGTGGTGTTGAAAAAATCCGTGCTGATGAAACATACGCTGCAGTCCTCCAGTGCTGTAGCGGAAATTGGATAAGGCTGGCTTCCCACCATGCCCCGGTGACCCAGAATGTCCATTTTCCCGGCGAATTTCACTATCAGATCCTTATTGTCTCCCCAGCGTTTATGTATTTTTACTTTTCCGCTGTGCATAAAAAAAAATCCTTTAACCTCATCACCCTCTTTGAACAGATGTTCCCCTCTTTTAAAATGCATGCGGACGGCATTGACCTCAATCGCCGGATGCCAGGCTGGCACGGCATACCGGCAAAGAAAACAATCCGGATGCAAATCCATCAGATTACCCATGGGTATATATTAGCAGGCATTATGAAAACATTGCTAAAATAATGCTTTAATTGAAAAAAATGGGTAAAGATGAGTGAAATATACTGCCGAGGCAATACTTTTGCAAAAAATTGTATTTTTCATGCGCCGTGATAAGACGCCTTTGGAAGAGAGTATTCCCATTGCTCCTTCCCTGGATTTGGAGGAAGAAGATGCTGCCTCAAACCCGATGGTGAATACCAGGCTGTTTTTTATCAGCATCCAGGTGGTATTCAATGCCATTGTTATCGGTTTTATGGCCAAAGTAATGGTGGCCCTGATTAATCTGATCACCAATATTTCATTTTACGGAAAAGTTTCACTGGCAGATGCCAGTCCTGCCGGTAATCACCTGGGTGCCTGGGTGATTGTGGTGCCCGTAGTGGGTGGTCTGCTGGTGGGAATCATGGCCAAACTGGGGTCGAAAGCCATCCGGGGACATGGAATACCCGAAGCCATGGAACAGGTATTGACCAATAAGAGCCGCATTAAACCCGTGGTAACCCTGCTTAAGCCGATTTCGGCCGCTTTTTCCATCGGAACTGGTGGCCCTTTTGGAGCGGAAGGTCCCATCATTTCCACCGGCGGGGCCTTTGGATCCCTTGTCGGCCAACTGATGCATATAACGCCCAATGAACGCAAGGTGATGCTCACCGCAGGGGCCACAGCCGGTATGGCCGCCATTTTCGGAACCCCTATTTCCTCTGTGTTGCTGGCCGTGGAACTGTTGCTGTTTGAATTCTCACCGCGTTCCATCATTCCCGTCGCCCTGGCCTGTGCCACAGGAGCGGCCATGCACCTGCTTCTTTTTGGTATCAACCCTGTTTTTGGCATGCCCGCTATTCCGGAGCCTTCGTATCAGTCGCTTATTATTTACGTCCTGCTCGGCGCCGTAATCGGTGTGGTGGCTGCTTTTATTTCCAAAAGCGTTTACTGGATCGAAGACATGTTTGAGAAATCACCCATCCACTGGATGTGGTGGCCGGCCATCGGCGCCATAGCTGTTGGCATTGTTGGATATTTTGCTCCCAACACCATGGGCGTGGGATATTATAATATCACCACGCTGCTGACCGGCTCTGTTGCCCTTCCATTGATAATTGGGTTGAGCCTGATGAAATTTATTTCCTGGTCCATTTCTCTTGGAAGCGGAACCTCCGGAGGAACCCTGGCCCCGTTGTTAACAATCGGCGGTGGTACCGGTCTGCTGCTGGGTGTGCTGGTTTTAAAGTTGTTCCCCCAGGCCAGCGTTAATCTGCCCACCTGCGCCCTGATCGGCATGGCGGCCATGTTTGCGGGCTCTTCCCGTGCCCTGCTGACGTCCATCGTTTTTGCATTTGAAACCACCCAGCAGCCGCATGGATTGCTGCCCTTGCTGGGTGCCTGCACCGCTTCTTATTTTATTTCTTTTTTTATGATGAAGAGTACCATCATGACGGAAAAAATAAACCGTCGCGGGGTGATCACCCCCGATATGTTTGAGCCCGATGTTTTACAAAGTATGCAGGTGTCCGATGTGATGGGCGAGGATATATCAAAGGTTACGCGAACCGAACCCATGCGATATTACGTGTATCCGGAAACCCGCGTCAGCATGGCGATTGACCTGATGGACCGGTACAAAACAGAATTGATGCCGGTGGTGTTGAAAGAAAATAAGAACCAGGTTATCGGCGTGGTCAATCCATCCCTGATCTTTGCCGCTTACCGGCAGCACCGGCATGCCAATGAGGACCAGCGCAGCATCTCGCTGAAGCGGAAAGGGTATGAAATGATGGTGAAGGGAAGGCAAAGATTCAGAAGGGATTAACCGCGGGCATTCTTTTTGCGGTTATAGCAGGAAGGCCAGGCTGATCTACTATCCGGAATCATCACCGTCAATTTTTTAATCCTTCAACAAATGATTTTATGTGGAAAGAAACAGATAAAAAACTCCATAAGGAATTTAAGTTCAAAAACTTTTCTGAAGCATTTGCTTTCATGACCCGTGTGGCGCTGGAAGCAGAAAAGATGGATCACCATCCACTGTGGACCAACGAATACAATAAGGTGGAGTTCTGGCTATCCACCCACGATGCCGGCGATATCGTTACCGATAAGGATCATAAACTGGCGAAAAAGATTGATCAGTTGACAATGGACGATTGACAACGCTGTAATGTAACTGCCTTTCATTGTCCACTTTCCATTGTCAAATCTTCTGCACCTTCAGCACCTCCAGCATACCGCTTTTGATGTTGAATTCAATGATCCGGACCTTGCCCTTATAACCATTGTAGAGAACCGTGGGCACTTCAATCCACACGCTGCGCCCGGGTTTGCCATTCACGCTGCAGGTAGCCATCATTTGAATCTTCTCCTCCGTGGTTTTCCTTTGTTTAAAGACGGCTTCCACATCCGTATACAAGAGGAATTCTGAAGTATTTTCTTCCATATTAAACAAAGTTATTTAAAGTTTTACACCGTTAATCTTTCATTTCTTTTTCCATTTCAAGGATCAGCGCCTGAACCAGGGAGGGATCGGTCTTCCGGACAGATCCGGCAAATTCAGCTGTCGTGAGGGCCCTGAAATTACCTTCATCGTCTTTCTCGAGGATGATTTCCGATTCTCCGATGATAAAAATAAACTGATGGGTGTAAGCGCTGATCCGCAACTTACCGGATAACAGCTTTTCAACCCCTTTGTGCAAAAGCTTTATGGTGAAAAATTCTTCCATGGATAACCAGTGCGAAGGTAAAGGCTTATTTTTGCCCGGGATCTCCGGTTTACCAATCTGCGCAATTAAAAAAATAATAAAATGAAAACAAGTATTGGAATTTCAGAAGCAAACAGGAAAACAGTCGCTGATCAGCTGGCCAAATTGCTGGCGGATGAATTTGTTTTATATACCAAGACCCTGAATGCCCATTGGAACCTGGAAGGCCCGGACTTTCATTCCGTGCATTTGTATTTTGAAGAATTGTATGAACAATCGGCTGAAACGGTGGACAGTGTTGCGGAACGCATCCGGCAGCTGGGCCATTACGCTCCGGCAACGCTGAAAGATTTTCTGGACCTCACCCACCTGACTGAAAAAATGAATGGAGGAAACAACAGCGCCAACCTCATTAAAAACCTGCTGGAGGATCACGAAAGCATCATCGAATTCATACGGGGAAATGTAAATGAATTTGCAGACGCGCACAAAGATGCGGGTACCAGTGACTATGTGACCGGTCTGATGGAAAAACACGAAAAAACAGCCTGGATGCTGAGGGCACACCTCAAATAGGAGACAAGGAAGGATTTCATGGTTGAGGGTAAAAACCGGGTGTATAGTAAATATACTAAGCAAAATAGAGGGGTTCCCCGCTTTGCCAATACTATTTGAACTGCTAGTTTTGACTCATCCAATATCACTGAAAAAAACCGAATATCCGGAAAAACCACTTGAGTTCATTTGTTACCGTCCTAGCAAAAACCTTTAAATTCAAGTTCTCTGAAAAGCCCCTGACTAATCTTGGGGGTTTTTTCGTTTTATAAACTACCCTTTCATACCCTTTCTTCACCCTTTAAACGCGATTTCAGGCCAGTCCCTAAGACCTTCCAGGCCAGGTATGACCGCTTCAGGGCTGCCTATTGTTTAAATTTTGGAATTATTTCCCCAAAAGGCACGAATATTGAAAAAAAAAACCGGCGATCAGAACTATTGTGGTATATTGTCGGCTAATAAATTGTATTGGAATGAAAATATTTGTAGCCGGTCTGCCTTTCGCTGTGAGTGATCAGGAATTGCAGGAAATTTTTGAGCCTTATGGAACAGTAGGTTCAGCAAAAGTAATTTTAGACAGAGAGACCCATAAGAGCCGCGGTTTTGGTTTTGTGGAGTTCGCCAGTAATGAAGAAGCTGAAAAAGCCATTAAGGCGCTTGACGGCACCAGCCTCGAAGGCAGGACGCTAACCGTAAAGGTTGCTGAGGATAAGAATCCTGGCGGCGGCGGTGGTGGTTATCGCGGCGGCGGTGGCGGAGGTGGCAATCGCAGCGGTGGCGGCGGTGGTTACAACCGGGACAGGAACCGTTATTAATACGCTTACTCTTCTTTAGCAGTATAATACACTGTCTGATTTCTGACCTAATTACGGATTTTTAAATCGTATTCAGGTGCTTGGTAATTCAATTTATTCGGGCACCTGAATCTTTATGGGTTGAAGCGGCTGGTATGGACAATTGACTGTCGTCAGTCCATTAAGGAGCAGCTATTTTCTTTATTGCGCGCCCCCGTATAGTCACGCCCTGCGCATGACCATGTCCGGTATATTCCATCAGCTTTCTCCTGTGGTATTTTTCATGCATCGAAAGAAGTCGTCCGGCCCAGGATGTCTACATGCCCGGTGCAGGATACAGGTTCTGAAAACATAATCAAAGCATTCTTTTCCCGGAATCCGTTACAGAGTCTTTTGTTGATAACCGGATACCCTTTGCAGCACAAGATCAATAGGTGTAAACCGGAGTGATTGATTTTTCACCTCTCATTCCATTAAAATTTTTGCGCAATCGATTGTTCCAAAATCGGTTGGTAAACGTATTATTTTTATGCTGAAAGATTTTAACTTCAGGGCTATACTTTGGGTCTTGAAACCGTCTGCCCGGGTATTATAAATCGGGTTATATTTTAAGCAACCAAAATTTCAAACAATCAAATTCCGGAAAAATTATGGATACGCGGAGGGAATTTATCAGAAAAGCAGG
>DASRLM010000529.1:0-9928 GCA_035648455.1 Puia sp.
TATCATCCAGGAATTCATAGGCGGTATCGCGCAATATGCCTTCCAGCAGGGTGCTTTCATTGGGGTAATATCCCGGCAGATTGTCGTTGGCAAGTTCATCACTCCATACCACGGAGCTGAGACTGTCCCACAGCACATCGAAAACAGAAGGTGCTTTACTTTCTGCATCATATCGCAGGTCCCATTCCTGCAGCAGGTCATAATATTTTTTTTCAGTTTCATCCAGAACGGCCGGATCAATATTATTCAGGATCACCGGCCGTGCCATTTCAGCAAAAAGATTGTAGTTGTCCGTTTGCAGTTTCATCATTTCGGGGATGCCGATGTCTTTCATCTGGCTCAGGTATCGGTTGATCATCATGCCGCGGTAATTCGGGTAATTGCCGCCCAGATAATAAGGGTATCCGGAAGGATTCACCGGATACTGGTTAGCGCTGCTGACGAATCCCCTTTCGGGATTCAGCATACGGGGATTTTCATCCTGGGGTATCATGCCCTGCCAGGCATAGGTACTGTCGGTGCCCGGCATAACGAAGTCGCCCTGTCTTTTCCATTTGGCCGGAAATTCTCCCTGGTCGCAAATGGCAATGTCGCCGTTTTTGCTCGCGAATATAACGTTCTGCCCCGGGGTATGCAGCCATTTGATGGCTTCCAGGTAATCAGCATAATTTTTTGCATGGTCAAGGGAATTAAAGGTTCTCAGTTCATTACCCGCATCATGGGCCTTCCACCGTACGGCATAATATTTATTATTCGTTTGCCGGCTGCCGGAAAAACTTTTGTCATACATCACCGGCCCGAATACGGTGTAGGCAACCGTATCGATATACTCCACGGTATCCTTCATGAGGATGTGTTCGTATCGGAAATCCGTTGTTTTCCATTCGCCGTTGTACCAGTATTCCTTCCGGGTATCGTCCCTGAATTTTATTTCGTAATAATCCCTGACATCGCGCATGGCATTCGTAAAGCCGAATGCGCAGCTGTCGTTGAACCCGATGATGATCCCCGGCGCACCGGGGAAACTGCGCCATAAGCATTGAAAGAGGGACAGTTGAGCTGCATTTCATACCAGAGGGAGGGCAGATGCAGTCCCAGATGCGGATCGTTGCAGAGTATGGGCGCACCGCTTTTGGTTTTTTTCCCGCTCACCGCCCAGTTGTTGCTTCCGTTGTCTTTATCGGGTTTAGATGATTT
This sequence comes from Puia sp., assembly GCA_035648455.1. GTDB lineage: Bacteria > Bacteroidota > Bacteroidia > Chitinophagales > Chitinophagaceae > Puia. The sequence continues at coordinate 1,198 of DASRLM010000529.1, forward strand.
TACATGCACCGTTTCGGTATTTTGCAGATAAGCGCTGTCACTTCCCGCAGGCGCTTTCACCAGAATGCCTGGCACGCGTGAAAGGGTATCGTGCGGAACAATGGGGTCCAGCGAATCCTGTTGCGTCGGGAACATCTTGTTAAATGCCGGATAACCCAGCAGGGAGCGCAGGTTGGTATATTCAAAGTCGTCTTCCGCGCCAGCCAGATCGAGCGACATGAATTTCAGGAAAAGGGCCGTTTTGAGGTTGCTCCACAATTCCGGTTTATAGTTGAGCAATTTGTATTCAACCGGAAGTTCACTTTCTTTCAGACTGGTTATATAAGCGTTCACGCCGGCGGTATAGGCATCTGCCTCCGATTTGGAAACCGGGTCCTTTTCCATTTCAACCACTGCTTTTTCTGCGGCATATCCCATACCCAGCCTCCTTTTTTCCCGGTCATAGGCCAGCGCTTTGGGCCCTATCAGTTCACTGATGCGTCCGGCTGCGGCATAGGTCTGGAATTCCATCTGCCACAAACGGAATTTGGCATGCAGGTAACCCTGTAAATAAAAGGCATCGGCGTCATTTGACGCAAAAACATGGGGAACGAGCCGGTCATCCAGGTAAACTTCCGCCGGGTCCTTCAATCCGGGTAATTGCAGATCCTGCCCGAAATCCTTGTCCACCGGCTCGGCATTCTGCCAGAAGCCGTGCTGCGGGCTCAGGAACTTTCCGATGGGCGGGGATTTGCCCCAGGGTGTATTCAGTACAATCACCAACAGGAGCGTTACCACCGTGGATATCAGAAAGGGGAGAGATTTCATGAAGCGTTTTTCGGTGTTGAAAATCAATTAAAAGTAAAATATTTTTAGCCAAATCTGAAGGGTTTGCCGAAATGAACCCCGGTTTCTTTAAACATCAATCCTTTTGTAAATTTGCAGCTTGGCAACGCTTCATAACCGGATATCGCAAAAAGAACTTAAACAAAGGCTGCTGGAAGAAACAGAACCACGGACAACCCTCTCGTTTTACCGGTATTTTCCCATTGCCGATCCAAAACAATGCCGGGATGAATTATACCTGGCGCTGTCCACTATACAGGTATTTGGAAGAATTTATCTGGCCCGCGAAGGGATCAATGCACAGGTCAGCGTGCCGGTTTCCCGGATGAACGATTTCCGGGATTATCTTGAATCGGTGGAACCTTTGAGGGGCCTCAGGCTGAATACGGCTTTTTCTGACAACGGAAAGTCTTTCTGGGTGCTGAAGATCAAGGTACGGGAGAAGATAGTTGCGGATGGGATCAGGGATGAATATTTCAGCATGGAGAAAAAAGGCCGGTATGTAAATGCCGAAACCTTTAATGAACTGACCCGGGATCCGGAAACAGTGGTGGTGGATATGCGCAATCATTATGAATATGAGGTCGGACATTTCGACAATGCGCTGGAAATACCCAGCGATACATTCCGCGAACAGCTTCCCATGGCCGCCGAAATGCTGAAGGAGAAAAAAGAAAAACCGGTGATTATGTATTGCACCGGTGGCATTCGTTGCGAAAAAGCGAGCGCTTATCTGCTTCATCAGGGATTTAAACAGGTATATCACCTGGAGGGCGGCATCATTCATTACGCCAATACCGTTAAGGAGAAAAGGCTCGAAAATAAGTTCCGCGGAAAGAATTTTGTTTTTGATGACCGGCTGGGTGAACCGATCAGCGGAGAAGTGATCGCCCATTGCCATCAGTGCGGCAAACCGGCAGATACGCATACCAATTGTAAAAACAGCGGATGCCATCTGCTGTTTATCCAGTGCGCCGCATGCGCCGAAAAATACGATGGCTGCTGCAGTGTGGCATGCCAGACGGTTTATAATCTCCCGGAGGAGGAACAAAAAAAGCTCCGCAAAAACAGGATCGGTGATCAAAAGATTTTTAATAAGGCCAGACGAAGAAGAGGGTAAATAAGAAATGCCAGACTGGTGTTTAAGCAAATAAAAACAAGGGTATGAATATCACACAAAAGATCGGTCAATGGGGAGATTTGCATCACCCTAAAATCCCGGGTGCTTGCACCCCTGTTTCTTTTTGTTATTATTGGTTCGGGTCCTTTATCCCTCGACCATTTTTTATCAAGGTTTAAGGATAGAAAGAAAATCTAACTCCTTCATCACAGCCTGAAAAATCTCTTCCTCACCCAAACTGACCGGAACAAATTTTTCGCCGATCACTTTTTCGTATAATTCAGTATAGCGATTGGAAATGGTTTGTATCCAGTCGTCGCTCATTTCCGGAACCCGCTGGCCCTCTTTGCCCATGAAATTATTTTCAATCAGCCATTCGCGTACAAACTCCTTGCTGAGTTGTTTTTGTTTTTCACCCCGGCCTTGTCTGTCTTCAAAGCCATCTGCATAAAAATAGCGGGATGAATCCGGTGTGTGGATCTCGTCCATCAGGTAAATGGTATTGCCGACTTTTCCGAATTCATATTTGGTATCCACGAGGATCAATCCTCTATTAGCGGCTATTTCTTTTCCCCGCTGAAAAAGAGACAATGTATATTTTTCCAATACAGCGTAATCCGTTTCAGGCACGATGCCGCGGGCAATAATTTCCCCACGGGAGATATCTTCATCATGACCTGCTTCTGCTTTGGTAGAAGGTGTAATGATGGGATGGGGGAAATAATCGTTTTCCCTGAGTCCTTCCGGCAGGGGAACGCCACACAGGAGCCTTTTTCCGTCTGAATAGGTGCGCCAGGAATGGCCGGTCAGGTTTCCCCTAACCACCATCTCCACACGATAAGGAACGCAACGTTTTCCAATACTGACCTGCGGCGCAGGAGTGGATAGGAGCCAGTTTGGACAAATATCCCGGGTGGCATTCAGCATGTAAGCAGCAATCTGGTTCAAAACTTGTCCTTTATAAGGAATCGGTTTCGGAAGGATCACGTCAAATGCAGAGATCCTGTCTGATGCGATCATGACCAGCCATTCATTTTTGATGCTGTACACATCGCGGACCTTTCCGCGGTAGAAATTTGTCTGATCCGGAAAAATAAAAGGGTTCATGCAGTGGATTTGATTGCAAATATTGTGATTTGATTTTAATAATGGTGATATAAGAACATTTTATTCATCAAACAAATTGCTGCGGGGAACCTTACAAATAAGTTGAATTTATCTATATTGGCATTTAGTCTCTAAAAGCTAACGATTCAATCATCAAAAAGGATTTTTATGAAACACCTGATGAACATCCTGCTTGTCCTGTGCTTGTCTTTGCTTTGCCAGCCTGACCTGCTGGCTCAAAACACAATCCTTTCCGGTAAAATAAGCGATGCCGGAACAAAAGAAGCTGTTCCGGCGGCTTCTGTGCTGGTGAAGGGTTCTGCAGCCGGAACATTTACTGACAGCAAGGGGATCTTTAAATTAAGCATCAGCAACAATTTTCCGCTCACCCTGGAAATTTCTTCCGTTGGCTATGAATCCAAAGAGTTGTTGGTGAGCAACAGCGCACAGCTATTGGACATTGAACTGTTACCATTCTCGGAAATGGGCAGGGAAGTGGTGGTTTCTGCCACCCGTTCGCAGATCAGGAGCCTGGAATCCCCGGTTTCCATTGAAAGAATGGGCCTTGCCGCTATCCGGGAAGTGCCTGCGCCTTCTTTTTACGACGCCCTGGCCAACCTGAAAGGTGTGGACGCCGTTACTTCTTCCATCATGTTTAAAACACTGGGAACAAGGGGTTTCAATGGCAGCGGAAACCTGAGGATGAATCAACTGGTGGACGGCATGGATAACCAGGCGCCAGGATTGAATTTTTCCGTAGGAAATATTGTGGGCCTGAATGAACTGGATGTGGATAATGTGGAACTGCTCCCAGGCGCATCTTCCGCACTGTACGGATCGGGCGGCCTGACGGGCACCATCCTCATGACCAGCAAGGATCCTTTTAAATACCAGGGTCTGAGTGTGCAGATAAAACAGGGCGTAAATCACCTGGGTGACGATAACAGCAAGGCCGCGCCTTATTACGACTGGATGGCGCGGTACGCAAAGGCATTCAATAATAAACTGGCGTTCCGGGTTTCTGCTGAATACACCCAGGCCAAGGACTGGATGGTTTCTGATTACCGGAACTTCAGTGCCTTAAAAGGCCAGCCCATAGCGGGAGACAGGAGTCTGCCTGATTACAACGGGGTAAACAGCTATGGTGATGAAAGTGCTTATTTTAATGTTCAGGACCAGTTGAAGAAAGCTGCTGCTGCTTATCTGGCGGCCGGGGATCCGGTGACCGCCGCCCAGCTGAATGGCATTGCCAGCCTGACGCCTGCCAATTCGGGTGTCAGCCGCACGGGGTATAATGAAAATACACTCACCGATTATAAGGCCTATAATTTCAAAGCCTCCGCCGGATTGTTTTATAAAATAACAGACAATACCACGGCCAGCCTCTCCGGAAATTTTGGAACCACCAATACCGTTTACCAGGGAACGGACCGATATAGTCTGCGCAATGTGCGGATCGGTCAGTATAAAGCGGAAGTAACCGGTAAGCGTTTTTATGTCAGGGCCTACACCACTCAGGAAAAAGCAGGAGATTCCTATGATATGGTGGCTGCCGCCACCCTGCTGAATGAAGCGTATGCACCCACCGCTACCGTCTGGGCCCCGAATTACATCAATGCCTATGCGCAAACCTTCGGGGCGGCTTATGGCGGGGGACAAACCCCTGACCAGGCTTATGCTACAGCCAGTGCCGCCGCCAGGGGTTATGCCGATGCGAACCGGTTACAGCCGGGTACGCCAGCTTTTAATAAGTCTCTGGATTCCCTGAAACAACTGGCCATTCCTGCCGGAGGCAAGTTCAATGACCAGACCAATTTATATGTGGGAGAAGGCATGTATAATTTTTCCGACCTCATCCATTGGGCCGACATTACTGTAGGGGCATCCACGCGCGAATTTGTACTGAATTCACATGGAACCATATTTGCCGACACCGCGGGAACCATTAAGATCAATGAAAGCGGCGCTTTTGCCCAGGTGCAGAAAGGATTTTTTAATGATCAGCTGAAGATGACGGTGGCCGCCAGATATGATAAGAACTCCAATTTCGCCGGCCGTTTTACTCCGAGGCTGACCGCTGTTTACCGGGTGGCACCGGATCAATTCATCCGGGCCTCTTTTCAAACGGCATACCGTTTTCCTTCCACCCAGAATCAATACATCAACCTGCAAACAGGATCTGCGCGACTGATTGGGGGATTACCCCAGTTTATAGATGCTTATGGGTTAAGATCAAATACGTATGATACGGCCTCCCTGGGTAATTTTCAGCGTACCGGCACGGCGCCAACCCAATACCAGTTCAAAGAATTCAAACCGGAATCAGTTGCTTCCTGGGAACTGGGATACAAGGGACTTATCGCCCGCAAATTGCTGATCGATATTTACGGATTTTATGCCCAGTATACCAATTTTATCGGACTTACCGTGCTGATCAGGGATCCGTTTACCCTGGGACAAACGAACCGGAACACTTTCGGCATCTATACGAACAGCGGCAAAAAAGTGAATACCATCGGTGCCGGTCTGGGGCTGGAATATGCGCTGCCGATGGGATTTATGGCTTCCGGCAATATTGCATTCAATGATATTTCCAACAAGGATATTACGGTGCTCACCCAATTCAACACGCCGAAAATAAAATTTAATTTTTCCGTGGCCAACTATACCATTGCGAGATACTATGGATTCAACCTGACCTATCGCTGGCAGCAAAGTTATCTTTATGAATCTTCTTTTGTCAGCGGCACCACACCGGCATTCGGTACGTTGGACGGACAGATCAGCATGAAATTGCCGAAGCTGCATGGCACCATCAAACTGGGCGCCACCAACCTGCTGAATAAATATTATGTGGATGCCATTGGCAATGCAGACATCGGAGGCTTGTATTATATCAGTCTGGGATATAATTTATGAGGACAGTTGACAGTTGATGTCAACTGTCAACTATCCATTGTCCATTGTCAACTCATACGTTGAAGCGAAAATGCATCACGTCCCCGTCCTTGACGATGTATTCTTTTCCTTCTATCCGGAGCTTTCCGACCTCACGGCATGCGGCTTCGGATTTGTATTTTAAAAAGTCGTCGTAGGCAATCACTTCCGCTTTGATAAATCCTTTCTCAAAATCCGTGTGAATCACACTGGCAGCCTGGGGCGCCTTCCAGCCGGTGTGGATGGTCCAGGCCCGCACTTCCTGCACACCTGCGGTGAAATAAGTTTGCAGGGAAAGCAAATGATACACGGCCCTTATCATTTTATTCAGTGCCGGTTCCTTCATCTTATATTCTTCCATGAACATGGCCTTATCGTCAGCATTCTCCAGTTCTGCAATCTGTTGTTCGATGGAATTGTTCATCACGACCACGTCTGCATCTTCACCTTCAACTCCTTTTTTCAACGTTTCGGAAAATTTATTTCCCGTGTGCATGGAGGCTTCGTCTACATTGGCGATGTACAAAACGGGTTTATCTGTAAGCAGAAACAGATCGGCGATGGCTGTTTTTTCCGTTTTGCTGAGATCAAGTTCCCGGATATTCTTTCCTTTTTCGAGGTGTTCCTTGCAGTGTTTCAGCACTTCATATTCTGCTTTTATTTTTGGATCGGCCGTGCGCAATAATTTTTCCGTACGGGAAAATTTTCTTTCCACACTGTCCAGATCCTTCAGTTGAAGTTCCGTATCAATGATTTCCTTGTCGGAAATGGGATCGATGGCACCTTCGTCCCGCAGGATATTTTCATCTTCAAAACAACGGATCACGTGCACGATGGCATCCACTTCCCGGATATTGGCCAGGAATTTATTGCCCAGTCCTTCCCCTTTGCTGGCGCCTTTTACCAGTCCCGCGATGTCAACAATTTCAATCTGAGTGGGCACGATCCGGTCCGGATGAACCAGCTCCGCCAGTTTGTTTAAACGGTCATCCGGAACATCCACGAGACCGATATTGGGTTCGATGGTGCAGAAACGGTAATTACTCGCCTGGGCCTTTGCACTGGTACTTACCGCATTGAACAGGGTGGATTTGCCAACATTCGGTAAGCCGACGATACCTGCCTTTAGTGCCATGACTTATATTATTTTTATTGTTGGAAACGGATTGTTTTTGCGCCCGCAAAGATAGAAGTATTTAAGAGATCGTTATTTTATTACTTATATTCAATCCTTAAATAATGGCGGGATATGGCGCTGAACCTCATCTGGATCATTTTCTTTCTGATTGCCTTCATCACGGCCCTGATCAGGCTGGTTTTTTACGGGGAAACCGATATTTTCAAAACCATGGTGGATGGTGTTTTTGATTCGGCCAATGTGAGCGTGCAGATTGCCATCGGACTCATCGGCATCATGGCGCTTTTTCTGGGATTTATGAATGTGGGTGAAAAGGCCGGCGGGGTCCGGTTCCTGTCCCGCATCATCGGTCCGTTTTTCAATCGTCTTTTTCCGGAGGTGCCAAAGAATCATCCGTCCATGGGTCATATGGTCATGAATTTTTCTGCCAACCTGCTGGGCCTGGATAATGCCGCCACGCCCTTTGGATTAAAAGCCATGATCAGTCTTCAGGAACTGAACCCGGTTAAAGACACGGCATCGAATGCGCAGATCATGTTCATGGTGCTGCATGCTTCGGGGCTCACCATTATCCCGGTGAGCATCATTGCCCAAAGGGCCATCCTGAAATCAACCAATCCAACCAGCATTTTCATCCCCTGCATGATTGCCACGTTCGCTGCCACGGTTGTGGCGCTGACGGTCGTGGCCATCAAACAGCGGATCAATTTATTCCAGCCCGTGATCCTGCTCTGGATCGGGGGCATTTCTGCACTCATCGCCGCGCTGGTGTATGTGTTGCACATGCACACCAGCTATATTGTTCCTTTTTCAAACATATTCAGCAACGGGCTTATCATGCTGTTGTTTACCATTTTCATCATCGGCGGCATGATTAAAAAGATCAATGTTTATGAAGCTTTTATTGACGGTGCGAAAGAGGGCTTCCAGGTAGCAGTGACCATCATTCCCTACCTGGTTGGTATGCTGGTGGCCATCAGCGTGCTCAGAAGTTGCGGTGTGTTTGATTATATCGTAAAGGCCATCGGTTCTTTTTTTGTTATGCTGCACGTAAATACCGATTTTGTTTCGGCGCTGCCAACGGCTCTGATGCGACCGCTGAGCGGGAGCGGGGGGAGAGCCATGATGATCGATACCATGAAGACCTATGGCCCGGATTCTTTTCCCGGCCAGCTCTCTGGTATTTTCCAGGGCACGGCGGATTCCACTTTTTATATCGCTGCCCTGTATTTTGGTTCCGTGGGCATAAAAAAAATCCGTTATGCTATTCCGGCGGCGCTGCTCGCCGACCTCGCAGCGATTGTTACGGCGATTGTGATTGCTTATTTTTTCTTTCCCCACTGAGGAAAGGGTTGATGGTTGATAGTTGATGGTTGATGGTTGATGGATATTTATTGCGAATTCGAAATTAAAGTCCATCAACTATCAACCATCAACAAATATCGTCAGTTCTTCAAAAGTTCAGCCTTCGTCTTTGGTCTTCGCTCTTCCAGCCATTTAAAATTCCGGAGTTTCATTTCATCGAATTTCACTTTGCGGATGGGGGTAATAATACCGTCCGCATCATTTCGGAGAACTACTTTATTCAGGACTTTTTTTAAGAA
>DASRLM010000530.1:0-10197 GCA_035648455.1 Puia sp.
AAATCAGACCGTGTGACCCTGGAAGGATTCGATTTGCGGAATTCCGGTTTTTCCGGATGGAATGATATTGCCGGAATAAAGATCTATGATGCAAAAAATGTGGTGATCCGGTCAAACAGGCTCGAAAATACTTTCTTCGGCATTTATTGCCAGAATGCAGCGCATTGTACAATTATCAATAACACCCTGCATTCGAACGCTGCGGATGAAATCGAATCCGGCAATGGCATTCATTGCTGGAAATGCGACAGTATGGAGATCATCAATAATACCATTACCGGGCACCGGGACGGAATTTATTTTGAATTTGTCACCCATTCTCTTATTGAGCACAACAACAGTTTCAACAATGTTCGGTATGGGTTACATTTTATGTTTTCCCATAACGACACCTATAAAAATAATGTTTTCAACAATAACGGTTCCGGCGTTTCCGTGATGTTTTCGCACGGCGTGAATATGCTGGGCAATACCTTCGAGCGAAGCCAGGGCGGCTCCGCTTATGGAATCCTGATGAAGGAGATAACAGATAGTCATGCCGAAGCAAACCATTTTTCCAACAATACCTGCGGAATCTATATGGAGGGCACCACGCGGATCATGATAACGGGAAACACATTCGACGGAAACGGATGGGCAATGAAAATTCAGGCAAGCTGTTCAGACAACACAATAACCGGGAATAATTTCAAAGGCAACACATTCGATGTTGCCACGAACGGATCGCTGGTATTAAGCAAATTCAGCCGTAATTACTGGGATAAATATGAAGGATACGATCTGAACCGGGATGGGATCGGAGATATTCCCTACCGGCCGGTGAGCCTCTATTCCATGATTGCCGAGCGAAACCCGACCACGATGATGTTGTTCCGGAGTTTTATTGTTTCCCTGCTGGATAAGGCGGAAAAAATAATACCCAGTATGACACCGGTAGATATGAAAGATGATACACCCATGATGAAACCTTTGGCTTTATGATTATTGCAACCAACGTAAACAAAAGTTTTGGCCGGCTGAAAGCACTGGATAATGTAAGTCTCACGTGCAATAGAGGCCAGAGCATTTCCCTGATTGGCCCGAACGGATCAGGTAAAACTACATTCATCAAATGCCTGCTCGGCATGGTGGTACCGGATAACGGATTTATTACATTTAATAATAAAAATATTGCCCACGACTGGGCTTATCGCGCCCATATCGGCTATATGCCACAGACCGGCAGGTTTCCGGATAGCATGCGCATCGCCCAGGTCTTTGACATGATGAAGGATATCCGGAAAGATTCTGCATCCGGTTTGGACGAGGAGCTGATCACCTCATTTGGCCTAAATAAAATCCTGCATAAACGGATGCGCACGCTTTCGGGGGGAACCCGCCAGAAAATGGGCGCCAGTCTTGCGTTCCTGTTTAATCCGGCCGTGCTCATACTGGATGAACCTACAGCCGGCCTGGATCCCATTTCCTCGGAAATCCTGAAAGAAAAAATCATCTCCCAAAAACAGAAGGGAAAACTCATACTGATTACTTCTCATATTCTCAGCGATCTGGAAGATATCACGACGGAGATTATTTACCTCCAGGAGGGGAAACTAAAATTTCATAAAAGCCTGCAACAGTTAAAGGAAGATACCGGCGAAGAAAAGTTAACCCGGGCCATAGCGCAGGTCATGAAATCAAACTTGCATCCATGAAAAAAATCATCAAATACGTCGTATTGGATATTCTCCGTAACCGGATCGTACTTGCTTATACATTATTCCTCCTGGTAATATCCTTAAGCGTTTTCAACCTGGAGGACAACGCAGCCAAAGGCCTGCTGAGTCTGCTCAATATCATCCTGATCATTGTTCCGCTGATCAGCATTATCTTTTCGACCATTTACGTTTACAATTCAACAGAGTTTATCGAACTGCTGGTATCACAGCCCATTAAAAGAAGCGGTTTACTATTGAGCATTTTTATGGGATTGGCCATCTCACTCCTGCTCGCCTTCCTTGTCGGAGCCGGCCTGCCCATACTGATATACAGTGCATCAGCGGCTGGTTTCATGATGATCGTCGTTGGGCTCGCCCTGACTCTTGTATTTGTGTCACTGGCCGTACTGGCATCTGTAATTACCAGGGATAAGGCCAAAGGAATTGGTGTTTCGATCCTACTGTGGTTTTATTTTTCCCTGATCTATGACGGCATCATTTTATTTATTTTATTCCAGTTCAGCGATTACCCGATGGAGAAAGTGACCATCGGATTCAGTTCATTAAATCCCATTGATCTTGGCCGAATCATGATCTTACTCAAACTGGATATTGCCGCCATGATGGGATATACGGGCGCAGTATTTAAGGATTTCTTCGGTGGCTTCTGGGGTATATTGTATGCCTTGCTGGTTATGCTGTTATGGGTTTTGCTTCCAGCGTGGCTGGCCATGAGAAAATTTAACAGTAAAGATTTATAAATGCGTGCTTATGAGCTACGCATCACATCCCGAAAGATGTTCAGACCAAAGTTATTTGATACACTTAAACACTACAGCCTTCCACAATTCCGAAAAGATATTCTGGCCGGGTTGATTGTAGGTATTGTTGCACTGCCTCTGGCCATTGCATTTGCCATAGCCTCGGGAGTTATTTATCCGGGAGTAACAAAATAGGACTAATCCCGGAGAAGTTCAGTATGTATTTTTAGTTCATTTTAGGCCCCTTGACAATCGAGTGATAGAATAGGCCGATGCTTTGTTCAGGGATTAATTGTACATTTCAAAAAATAAAGGGCTGTGAAGAGATTGTATAATTCAGAAAATTCAGATGAAGGCCAGGTGGTCGCTCTATTTGAATATGCTACGGAAGGCATCATTCTCACCAATGAAAAAGGGGAGATCATCCTGATCAATCCCGCCGCTTTGAAATTATTCAATTATGAAAAAGAAGAATTACTCAATAAGTCTATTGAAACCCTTATCCCCGACCGCTTCCGTCATGCCCATCTGCAATACCGGGATGCATTTACCAGGCAACCGGCCAACCGGACCATGGGGCATGGCCGTAACCTGTTCGCCAAAACAAAAAGCGGCAGGGAATTCCCGGTGGAAGTCAGCTTGAGTTATTACCGGCAGCAGGATGCGCTTTTTGTCATTGCTTTTATTGTAGATATTACCCAGCGTAAAGAGTCCGAGCAGAGAATGCTGGATCAAAGGGCGCAACTTGAAAAAGTGACCGCGGATATGCGGAAATTGAATGCCGAGCTGGAAACGAAAGTGGAACAGCGCACCATGATCCTGCAGGAAGCCCTCAAAGAGCTGGAAAAGTCACAAAAGGAGGTAAACGAAGCATTAAATAAAGAAAAGGAGCTGAATGAGATAAAATCCAGGTTTGTCTCCATGGCATCCCATGAATTCAGGACCCCCTTAAGCACGGTATTATCATCCGCCGCACTGATATCCAGGTATACGAAAGACGATGAACAGGACAAGCGGGACAAGCACATAAAGCGGATCAAAGACTCGGTCAAACACCTCAATGAGTTGCTGGAAGATTTTCTTTCACTCGGGAAGCTGGATGAGGGCCGCATAAAAGCGGAAACCTGCACTTTTAATGTGAAAGAATTTCTGGAAGAGGTTATTGACGAAATGAAGTCAACGCTGAAAGAAGACCAGTCTATAGACCAGCATTACACGGGCGCAAACGAATTTGTTACGGATAAGCGCCTGCTAAAAAATATTTTGATCAATCTTTTGGGTAATGCCATTAAATTTTCAGCTGAACGCTCCGTTATTTCCCTGGTGATCAGGGAGCAAAATGACTATCTAATGCTTTCGGTAAAAGATGAAGGGGTGGGTATATCAGCAGAAGACCAGCAGCACTTGTTCAGCAGTTTCTTCCGCGGGAAAAACGCCGTAAATATTGAAGGGACGGGTTTGGGATTGCATATTGTAAGAAGATATGTGGACCTGCTGAAAGGGTCTATTCAGTTGGAAAGCAAGCTGAATTCGGGTACCACGGTTTCCGTCAGACTGCCCTTGTCGCCGGTATAATTCCGGTCGCGCCTGCATCACGGTATGACTATGATTAATTTTTTAACTTTTACGTTATGCGCACTATACTGATCATTGACGATCATGATGAAATCAGGGAAAATATAGCCGAAATTTTATCTCTTGCCGGATACCAGACGCGAACGGCAGAAAATGGGAAAAAGGGAATGGAAATGGCTTTAAAGGAAATCCCTGACCTCATCGTATGTGATATCATGATGCCTGAATTGGATGGTTATGGTGTTCTTCATCTTTTACGAAAGAATCCGTCTACGGAGAACGTTCCCTTTATCTTTCTGACGGCCAAAACGGAGCGGCTGGATATCCGGAAAGGCATGGAAATGGGCGCAGATGATTTTATTACCAAGCCGTTTGACGATATAGAGCTTCTGAATGCCATTGAGATCCGGTTAAAAAAATATGAAATTATCCATGGAAAATATGCTGATGGTGAAAAGGGAGTCAATGAATTAATGGGCAATCTGCGCGGATCAGGCCTCATCGATATGAAGTTGGAGAATTATGAATCTGAACAATTGCCAAAAAAAACGCATGTCTATCAGGAAGGGAAAAGATCAAAATATCTGTATTACCTGAAAACAGGGAAGGTTAAGGCTTACCGGCTTCATGAAGATGGAAAGGATTATATCACCAATCTGTATTCTGCGGGAGATTTTATGGGCTATCTGCCTTTACTGGAAGATAGCAGCTATAAGGATTCAGCCAGTGTTCTGGAAGATGCTGAAATTGTGCTTATACCAAAAGAAGAATTTCTTTCCCTGGTTTATAACGACGAAGGGATCGCAAGAAAATTTATCAAAATTGTTGCCCAAAACGTACAGGATAAAGAAGACCGTTTATTAAGCCTGGCTTACAGTTCCCTCCGCAAGCGCGTGGCCCATGCGCTGATAGACATTTACGCAAAATTCGGCAAAGAGAGCCCTTCCGGTCGATCAGTGGATATCTCCCGGGATGATATCGCCCATTATGTAGGAACGGCTACCGAATCCCTGATCCGCACACTGAGTGATTTTAAGGCTGAAAAGTTATTGGATATCAGGGAAGGCAAAATCCGCATACAGGACATTAATAAATTAAAAAATCTCGCCTACTGATAAAATCAATCCCGCCGATGACCCAAAGAGGGTTGTATTTTAGCCAACCAGGAGAAGCAGTTCATTTTCCATGGCTATCGCTTTGGGCAGCAGAATATCATTTTCCAGATACAGGTGTTGCGAAAGATTGCCATCCATTTCACGCAAAAGGGCGTAAACCGCTTTATGCGTAGTGCAGGCATTTTCAGGAGGCATATAGTTAGACGTAATCTCCCTGATCCGGCTCAGGAATTTTATCATCAGGCCGTAATTGTACTTTATAACCTCTTCCACCGGTTTGCTTAATGTTCTGACCAGAAGGCCCGCATACGCTTCCTTATTATTGTAAGCATATTCCATCTGCCGGATATAGGGAAAAGTGATCTCTTCTTCCTGGCTTAAATGGGGCCATGTCCCCATTTCCAATTTCCTGAATATTTCCGCAAGCTCTGGCAGGTAACCAAACTTTGCCTGGTGCTCTGCCGCAAGTTCCTGAATCCGGACACTCAGTAAAGGCAAAATTGTTTTCAGGCAGGCATGATGGACATGAATGATATATTCCATCAAAAAATCAAGATTCCATTCCTTATAATTCAACGTGCTCGATACAGAACCTTGTTGAATGACCTGCTCCAGTTCACGCTTTATATTTTGCAGGTTCACACCTCCGGCAAGACAAGCCTTGTCCAGGGACAATCTGCCTCCACAGCAGAAATCAATGTCATATTTCCAGAACACAACAGCGGTCCGATAATCCTTTTTTATGATATCTGATACAAAATCCGCTTCATTTATCTGATATATCTCCTGTAGCCTGTTCTGGGGATTCATCTGCATGGTTTTAATGTAAATTAAGTGCTTAGCAAAGCAGATTCCTATGATTTGAATTGCCTATTATAATGATACTTCTCATCCTGTATTGCGATGCCGTTCCTGACTAAAATCATCACAGATAGCTATTCAGGTCAGTCTTTTACGAAATAGCCTGAATTATTTTTGAACAGCCATATTCCGGGGAAAATGGGGGAATGACCAAATAACCCTAAAAATGACAGCGGCGGCTGTAAAATTTCATACAGGAATAAGAATTGGAAAATATCAAAAACAATAAAACCGATGCTCGGAACACTTACAGATATTCAGACCAATAATCTCCTGACCCGGAATGCCGTTGGCAGGATTGGTTATCATGATGAAAAGAAATCATACATCACTCCCGTAACCTATGTGTTTGACGGCGAGCACATCATTGGTCAGACCAATGAAGGATTAAAACTGGATATCATGCGCAAAAATCCATTCGTTTGCTTCGAAGTGGACGTGATGAGCAGCATGTCTAACTGGCAGAGTGTCATTGCCTGGGGTTATTTTGAAGAGCTTTTTGACAATGAGGCGCTCGACGCAAGAAAATATTTATACAACAGTATCCTTGATCTATTGACGGTGCCTTCTGTTCATCCCCATGAACATGAGCCAAATATTCTCATTGACGACAGTAACCGGATTAAAAAGGTCATGTACCGGATTAAAATAACGGAAAAAATCGGTCGTTTTGAAAGCCGGTGAATGCAAAGCATCAAAGGCCGTTTTAGAGAATATAAGCCAATCCATGATCATGGCCTGTTTTTTAGTATCCTATTTTCCGCCCATTGGGATTCCTTAAATAATTTATTGGTAAATTGTAGATAGTCTGGAGGATTCCAGCAACCCTTTCTTCTAAAAAAAAGGAATTTTATGTATACAGAAGCTGTGAAACAAGAGAGAGCAAAAAAAATAAGAAAACTGCTTACGAGGTGGAAAAGGCGGCAACGATCCAAACAAAAAGAATTGCCCTTTTTGAAAGCCAAAGATGCTTTCCAACATCATACCTTCCATCATCCGGTGAAAAGGTAATTACATGTATTCCCATGCGAAAGATCGTTTTATTCATGCCCATCTCTCTGGATGGATGTGCCGCCCGTTTGAACGGCGGAATGGACTGGATAAAGCTGGACGATCACCTGTTTGACTGTAACGGGTATGCACTATTCAAAAGAATAACATTACAAGGGGGAGACTAATGAATCATCCTGTTTCTGCAGTCCATAACCGATCACTTTCTTCCGGATAACAAAATCCAATTTCTGATACAGTTTAATAGCATGCTCATTTTTTTCCAGCACATGCAAAAACGGGGTTTCTGATCCGGCGAGGATTCGTTTGATCTGGTCATTGACCAGCATTCCCGCATAACCTTTTCCGACATGGTCCGGATGGGTGCAGACCGCACTGATCTCGGCAAAAGGATTTGGGTGCAGACGCTGACCGGCCATGGCCACCAGCCTGCCCTCTTTAAAAATACCCATATAATGCCCAAATCTGATGGTTCCGGAAACAAACGGCCCCGGGTTTGTCGTTTTGGTTAAAGCCATCATTTCCGGAATGTGTTCTTCCTGTAAAACAATCAATTCCTCATCCGCTTCCGCCAATGGCACCGGATTGTTACGGACCATCTGGAGAATATTCATTTGAGCCATGACCTTCCATGTAACCGGAATCTCCATTTCCTGCACCGTAAATAAAATAAAAAAGCTTTTAGCGGGACTGATCTGATACAGCACATTCAGATCAGACTGCGAATTTTCCGGAAGCCCTGCAAACGGGGACATACCTTCCGGAAAAAATTTTACCCTTTCATTACCCCGGGCAAAAGTTTTATTCCCGGAAATGAGCGCGTTGTAGATCGGATTATTGAGTACATGGTCCATCTGAAACCAAAAGTAGCATTTCCATTTTTGTGTTCTGGATTTACACCTATAAAATGGTAGTCCTCCTAATAGCCGTGGCTGCTTACAATCCACCTGCGCCTTCTTTACTCAATCACCAGCCAGGTATACCCGTGCGCGGGGATTTTTGCAACATATTCCACGGAATAGTCCCTTTTTAAAGGATACAATTTCACCCCATTTTCTTTTT
Organism: Puia sp.; assembly: GCA_035648455.1. Taxonomy (GTDB): domain Bacteria; phylum Bacteroidota; class Bacteroidia; order Chitinophagales; family Chitinophagaceae; genus Puia. The sequence goes on from DASRLM010000530.1 coordinate 8,083, forward strand.
CCCTGATGCTGGCGACTTTTGTCAAGCCGGTATAATATAAGGGCAATATGATTTTCCGGCTAATGGGGGTGTCCAGCGGATTATAGATCATGACCAGGCCCTTTTCTTTTCCTGAAGGATCCACGTGCATCACCGCATCATAATCCCTTCCATCCGGGCGGCGGATATGAATCATATCGGCATTGAGTATGCGCCTGTATTTTTTATACCAGGCCACTTCCCTCTTTACCAGCGCCTCGGTAGCCGGTGTATCGAATAATCTCGGGCCACGGTAACAGGCCTGAACGCCGCTCCCAAAATTCTGAGCAAGATGTGCCTCATAAGCATCCAGATGGTCATGAAGAGGTTCAATGGTTGCCGCAGATCCTCCCCCATGATATTGGGTAAGCGGTACAAAGGTCCAGCCCATGCTGGGCGTTTTATCCCAGGTGCCATCATAAATATTTTCTCTTCCTAAAATGATCTGCCGATCTCTGGGCAATGACCAGTTATCTTCCCGGTATCCTATACCCGTTTTGCTGGAACCATTTAAAAAATACCAGTCCGGCGCATTCAGATAAATATTTTTTCCCCGTAACCAACGGTAGAAAGATGCTTCCAGCCACCATTGTTTCCATTGCGAATCATTCACCCCAGCGTGCGCCGGATGAGTCGTTGATGCACAAAGATCACCTGGGTAGGGCCCATCATTTTCCAATACATTAAATCCCGTTTTATTTATAAAAGTTTTCAACTCCTGAAGATAGGCCAACCCCCAACGGCTCCCCAAACAGGGGGCATCGTCAAAAATAGCGCCGCCGGGTTTGCCGGTTTTAGGATTGATTACATCGTCTGCAGGATCGATGGTACGGCTGGAGAACAAGGAGTATCCGCCAATTTCAATTCCTTTGGAATGCGCATAATCCGCCAGCCTTTTGAATTTTTCAATATTGGCCCCGCTGGTATCTTCCATGTCCAGTCCGCTGCCAAAACTCAGGATCAGCATTTCAAAACCCACCTCCGCACATTGATCAATGGCAGATTTTACTTTCTCCGGGTCGGTCGTAGTGAGGTGAAGAAATATTGGATTCTCGGTAACCCAGGGTGCAATCTGCCGGTACATTTTCCGTTCAGCCAGGCCACAGCGCTCCCGGTCATAACCATCATACATCAATTCATAAGTATGAAATGTTTCAAAGTCCTGCCCTGACGATAAAAGCGCATCCGGCCCGACAGGCGGCTTACTTTCAAGGAGACAACGGCTTTGCAGGGTATAATTTACCTGGGAAGTGTACGATGAATCCGGGAGCCAGAAAGTGGTATGATTGGCATCCGCAGCGGTACCGCCACCAAACGCATAATCGCTTTCAATGCATATGTGAGGGGCAGGAAAATATCCGTCACTGTTAACACCGGAACTTTCTTCCACCATCGCCAGTTTTTCACTTTCAAAACTATCAATGCGAACCGCCTCATGAGAGCGGTTGTGGACAATCAGCCATTTGGACATGACGGGAATATTATCATACATTTCATAACATACCTCCACGGTTACGCCCTGCAATTCATTTCCGGGCAGCCGGAATGTAAAATCAATTTCCTTTCCCTTCGGCGGCCATGACTTCTGTGTGCTCCACCGCACGGGCTTCCATGCAAAACGGGATTGTACATCCCGGATTGAAAAATCAACCAGCTGAAAAGCCCGGTCATCTGTGGTAAACTGATCCAACCAGTCATATTGAACATATCCTCTTTCAAATTGCCCCTGCACTCCGCCCACACGATACGATTTATTATTTATCATGATGACGGCTTCGGGTTCTATTGCACGCAGCATTTCTTTTCCGGTGACCAGATTGCTAAACCCAAAACAGGCCATATAGGGCTGCATCCGAAACTGCCTGGATATCAAACCATTTGATATGATCAAATCCTTCCCGTTGGTGCTTTTGTAAATTTGCGTTGCCGCATGGGTGTTTCCTAAAAGCCAGTCGCCTTTCGCTGTCTGATTTTCAACGGAAGGATAGAACGGCAATGCGTCCTGTTTTTGCTGAAGGGGAGGTTGTGCTGCTATATTCCCGGCGCAGTATAACAAAAAAAACACGCAAATTATTTTCATACTGTATTTGTTTTAAT
>DASRLM010000531.1:0-5836 GCA_035648455.1 Puia sp.
GGCCTTGTGGTGTTTGCCCGTATGGATTCAAGCCGGGCACATGAAGAATTTTACAGGGCACATCCTGACTGGTTTACGCTGGATAAATCCGGCGTTCCTTATAAAGCAGATGACCTTTTCATATCCTGCATCAACGGGCCCTACTATGAAGCGCATATTCCATCCATTCTGAAAGAAATTTCGGAGATGTATCAGCCGGAGGGGTTTACCGACAACAGCTGGAGCGGGTTGGATCGCGAATCGATCTGTTATTGTGAAAATTGCAAAAAGCGTTTCTTCGATAAAACGGGAAATCATATTCCGGAAATTAAAAACTGGGATGATCCGGTATACAAAAAATGGATCCGGTGGAATTATGACCGCAGGCTGGAAATCTGGGACCTGAACAATCGCGTTACAAAAGCGGCGGGCGGGCCACTGTGCATTTGGTCAGGGATGAACAGCGGATCCGTGAGCAGTCAAAGCAACAGCTTCCGCGATTATAAAGAAATTTGCGCCCGGGCAGACATCATTATGCTGGACAACCAGGCCCGCAGCGATTCGGGAGGTTTTCAGCGTAACGGGGATATCGGCAAGATCGTTCATGGTTTGCTGGGATGGGACAGGCTTATCCCCGAAAGCATGGCCATGTATCAGGCAGGTAATCCAACATTCAGGGTGGCCAGCAAACCGGAACCGGAAGCAAGGATGTGGATGGTGGAAGGGGCTGCAGGGGGAATTCAACCCTGGTGGCATATGGTTGGGGCTTATCATGAAGATCGCAGGATGTACCATACCGCGGGTCCGTTTCTTCAATGGCATAAGAACAACAAAGAATTCCTGACTGACCGGCGGCCGGTGGCCACTATAGGCGTAGTGTGGTCACAGGAAAATACGGATTTTTACGGGCGGGATAATGCGCATGAGCTGGTGGATCTTCCCTGGCAGGGAATCACGCAGGCGCTTATCCGGGCCAGGATTCCTTATCTGCCCGTTCATGCGGACCACATCGACCGGGATGGGAGTCAGTTTTCTTTGCTGATTTTGCCGAATCTGGCGCTCATGACAGATGAACAGGTAACCAGTGTGAAACGGTTTATTGAACACGGCGGCCATTTAATGGCTACAGATGAAACCAGTTTATACAATGAGGACGGTGTCCCGCGGAATGACTATGCCTTGGCGGATTTGTTCGGCGCACACGCTGTTGCTTCCGGAAATGCATTTGATATAATTAGCACCGAAGAAGAAAATGACCAGGCCCATCACAGCTACCTCAGGCTGTCCCCTGAATTGCGCGGACAGATGACGGGGCCTCACAATGGCCAGGAGCCCGCAGTAACAGGCAAACGTCACCAGGTGTTACAAGGTTTCGAAGAAACGGATATTCTGCCTTATGGGGGTTTGCTGAGAATGCTCAGGACAGAAGCCGGCGTGGAGATCCCGTTGACCTTTATTCCCGCGTTCCCCATTTATCCACCCGAAACGGCATGGATGAGGATACCGAAAACGGATATTCCCGGATTAATCCTCAATACAACATCCGGGGGTGGCCGCATTGCTTTTGTGCCGGCTGATATCGACCGCCAATTCGGACGCTTTAACCTTCCGGACCACGGGAACCTGCTGGCGAACATCATCCGATGGGCGGTAAAGGATAATATTGTTCTGCAAGCAGAGGGAAAGGGATTGGTTGATTTCCACCTCTATAAACAACCGGGACGCCTGATTTTACACATGGTAAATCTGACCAGCGCAGGAACATGGCGCCAGCCGGTGCATGAACTGATTCCCATCGGGCCTTTGCAGGTCCGTATCCAGTTGCCCGCAGATGTAAAAGGTAAAAATTTGCGCACGCTGGTATCCAATCAAAAAATTCCTGCTGACGTGGTGAAGAACCTGTGTCATTTTGAAATCGGGTCGATCCTGGATCATGAAGTGGTAGTGATTACCTGAAATGGCACTTCTCCTATTTCCGGAAGGAGGGATATGACGCCATCATGTTGACAATTTGAAAAATCGTCAATGAAAAAAAAGCTGCGTGTAGTTGGAACAATGACAAATTCTTTTTATCAGAAAATATTCCCATACAAAAATAATAAGGGCCGCGTATCGTCGTTTTTTAAATACCCTATTTAAACCACGGTCTACGAGATGACACTATCCAATTATTTGAAATTCCTGGGAATTTCATTCAGCGCGAGCCCGCAGGAAATAAATTCAGCTTACCGGAAACTCTCCAAAAAATTTCTTTCCCGCAGGCCTGCCGGAGAATGCTTCGCCGGAAATTCAAGCAGGCACAAAAAACTTTTGCAATGCTTCTCCGATCCGAGGAAATATGGTTACCCGGGGAATCATCCATCCGGACGCTTTTCGGGATCATAGCAGCCTTACTCATCCTCCAAAAGCCAAAGGGTTACGATGGCATGAGCAACCGAAACCATTTTTTTGTACGAATACGGTTTCGTTAAAAAACAACTCGCCCCCAGTTCATAAGACAATTCCCGGTCCTTATCCAGCGTGGACGTGGTTAACACAATAATGGGTATCTGGGTAAACATTCTTTCTTCCCGGATTTCCTTGAGCGCCTGCAATCCCTTGATTCCGGGCATGTTCAGGTCGAGCAGAATCAGCTGCGGGCGGTCGGCCCCGGGGGTACCCAGCCTCAGCAGCAATTCTTCTGCACTGGGAATGAACAGGTAATCCAGGCCGGGGTGATTTTCAATTAATGCATCCAAAACAATCTGTCGGTCGTCCGGATCATCATCTACAATAAAAACGAGTTTCCTGGATAGTTTGCTCATGGTGTTTGGTTATGGATCCCGCTCTTCCTTCTTTTATTTAGATGAACTATCCGGCAAAATCGTTATTTTTAAAATCATTTTCCTTTCTTTACTTTTTGAATTGCAATTCCCCGGCAAATTTATCAAGTAGAATCTGATTTTATGATTTGTCATATCTTCTTTTTCCTGCTTTAACTGTTTTCACAGGCTAAAATTTATACAAAATGCCCATGCTTAAAGATAGCAAAGCATCTGCTAAAAAACCGCTTCAGGCAACCGCAACAAAAAAAATCAGGTCGCTTCCCGCAAAAAAGCCGCGGGTTAACAGTAAACTACCGGTGAACAGTACCCTCCTGAACAGCCATAAGCCGGCAATCAGCGGATCCAGTCTGATTGAAGACAGCGAATTGCTGGTGGTTCTTACGGAAGTGAAAAACGGAAACTTCAGGGTCCGGATGCCCATTGATAAAGTGGGGATCCAGGGGAAAATCTGTGATACGCTCAATGAGATTATTTCCCTGAATCAAGAAATGATGCTGGAATTTACCAGGGCCGGAAACACCATTGGCAAACAGGGAAAACTGACCCAGCGAATTGAAGTGCCCAGCGTAAAGGGATCCTGGAGCACCGGCGTGGGATCCTTAAATGCGCTGATCGCCGACCTGGTTACGCCAACCATCGAAATTGCCCATGTAATCAGTTCCGTGGCCAAAGGAAACCTATCCCAGGAGATGCCCCTGGAAATAGGGGGACATGCCCTGCAGGGGGAATTCTCCAGAATTGCCAAGGAAGTAAACGACATGGTTAAACAGTTAAACCTGTTCTCCATGGAAGTTACGCGCGTTGCCCGCGAAGTGGGCTCCGAAGGGAAGCTGGGAGGGCAGGCGAAAGTAAAAGGGGTTGCTGGTGTGTGGAAGGACCTGACCGACTCGGTAAACCAGATGGGCAGTAATCTGACGGCACAGGTTCGGAATATTGCAGAAGTAACCACAGCCGTCGCCAAGGGCGACCTGTCCAAAAAAATTACCGTTGACGTAAAAGGGGAGATCCTGGAACTGAAGAATACGATCAATACCATGGTGGATCAGCTCAACTCTTTTTCTTCCGAAGTAACACGCGTTGCCCTGGAGGTAGGAACGGAAGGAAAACTGGGGGGCCAGGCACAGGTTAAAGGCGTAGCCGGTACCTGGAAGGACCTGACGGATTCCGTAAACCAAATGGCCAGCAACCTCACCGGCCAGGTAAGAAATATTGCCGAAGTGACTACCGCTTTTGCGAAAGGGGATCTGTCCAGACAGATCACCGTTGACGTAAAAGGAGAGATCCTCGAACTGAAGAATACCATCAATACCATGGTGGACCAGTTGAATTCTTTTTCCGGGGAAGTAACCCGGGTGGCCCGCGAAGTGGGATCCGAAGGCAAACTGGGTGGTCAGGCCAAAGTAAAAGGCGTTGGCGGCGTATGGAAGGATCTGACCGACAGTGTGAACGGGATGGCAAGCAGTCTTACCGGCCAGGTGCGCAACATCGCCGAAGTGACCACTGCGGTGGCCAAAGGGGATTTGTCCAGAAAGATCACGGTGGATGTAAAAGGCGAGATCCTGGAATTGAAAAACACCATCAACACCATGGTGGATCAATTGAATTCATTCGGTTCTGAAGTAACCCGGGTGGCCAGGGAAGTGGGTTCCGAAGGAAAACTGGGCGGTCAGGCCGATGTGCCCGGAGTAGGGGGTACCTGGAAGGACCTGACAGACAGTGTGAATAAAATGGCCAGCAACTTAACCTCCCAGGTTAGAAATATTGCGGAGGTCACCACGGCGGTGGCAAAAGGAGATCTGTCCCGTAAGATTACCGTGTATGTAAAAGGAGAAATCCTGGAATTGAAAAATACCATCAATACCATGGTGGATCAATTGAATTCCTTCGGTTCTGAAGTTACCCGGGTGGCGAGGGAAGTGGGTTCTGAAGGAAAACTGGGCGGCCAGGCGGATGTGCCGGGCGTAGGTGGAACCTGGAAGGATCTGACGGACAGTGTAAATAAAATGGCCAGCAACCTCACCTCCCAGGTACGCAATATTGCGGAGGTCACAACGGCAGTGGCTAACGGGGATTTGTCCAGAAAAATTACCGTAGACGTGCGGGGTGAAATTCTGGAATTAAAAAATACCATCAACACGATGGTGGATCAGCTTCGTGGTTTTGCTTCCGAAGTAACCCGTGTGGCGAGGGAAGTGGGTACGGAGGGTAAACTGGGCGGCCAGGCAAATGTGCCGGGAGTTGCCGGTACCTGGAAGGATCTGACGGACTCTGTAAACCAGATGGCTGGAAATCTGACGGCCCAGGTGCGCAATATTGCCGACGTGGCCGTTGCGGTGGCCAATGGGGACATGTCCAAAAAAATAACGGTGGACGTTCGCGGAGAGATTCTCCAGCTCAAGGAAACGCTCAACACCATGGTGGATCAGCTCAGGGCGTTCGCCTCGGAAGTAACCCGGGTTGCCCGGGAGGTGGGAACAGATGGCAAGTTGGGCGGTCAGGCTTTCGTACCCGGCGTCGCAGGCACATGGAAGGATCTTACGGACAGCGTAAACCAGATGACGGGCAACCTGACGGCGCAGGTTCGTAATATTGCAGAAGTAACCAAGGCCGTGGCCGGCGGCGACCTTTCAAAAACCGTGGCCATTGATGTTCAGGGAGAGATCCTGGATCTGAAAAACACCATCAACACGATGGTGGAGCAGCTCAACTCATTCGCCTATGAAGTGACCCGCGTGGCCAGGGAAGTGGGTACCGAAGGTAAACTGGGAGGGCAGGCAGAAGTGCGGGGTGTTGCAGGAACCTGGAAAGATCTTACGGACAGTGTGAACATGATGGCCTCCAACCTGACCAACCAGGTCCGTGGCATTGCCAAAGTAGTGACGGCAGTAGCCACAGGTAATCTGAAGCAAAAACTGGCCATAGTATCCCGGGGAGAAGTAGCGCAACTGATTGACACCATCAATGAAATGATCGACACCCTGGCCTTGTTTGCCGATCAGGTAACTACGGTTGCCAGGGAAGTGGGCGTAGAT
>DASRLM010000532.1:0-7256 GCA_035648455.1 Puia sp.
ATCTTACTGCTGTATCCCGGGTGATCCATTTTCTCTTCGTGGCGACAATAATGGCCATCACGCCAAATCCGCTTCCGCCGGTGGTGACCACTTCATCACCGTAGTCAAAGGATTTGTTGCTGCGTTCCCGGGCAAGGCCGCTGACGGGATGGGCGTAATCCCAGAAATATTTAAAGGTCTGTTTTTGCACCAGGTCAAGCAGGGCGCTGTCTGACAAAACTTTTCTTTCAGAAACCTCAGGCCGGTTTTTGGAAAGGCTTTTTGCGGGCTGGGCATAAGAAGCCGAGACCGGCAGGCTAAAGCAAACCCAGGCGAGGACTCCTGCCTTAAAAGAAAAGTATTTCATGCGCATCGCTTTAGTTCAGCTGAGGGCTCTGGAAACCGAGATTCTTCATCCCTGTTTTGATTTCCGGGCAACTCATAAAGAGATTCCATAAAAGACCGGATCGGTAATTTTCGATCATGATGATTTCGGGACCCTGATCTATGGCAAGATAGGAATTAGCGAACCAAAGATTGGTGAGATTAAAGGCATCCACAAAACCGTATTGTCCCCAGATCTTATCTCCCAGTTTATAGTAGAAAAACCTTAAGGCATTCATGGATTCTGTCGGCGTATAGGGCAGAGAAGAGATGGCCGCAGTAGGCGAGATAACGCCAATATCGTTGGTTGGCGAGTGCGCCGAATAACCAGAGGCATTGTCATCGCTGGCGGTAAGGCCCCAGCAGAGATTGCTGTAGCCGTTAAAATGACCCGGATTGGCGGAGCAATAGCTGTAGTTGATCATAGTATGGGCTGTATCCTGGGTCCAGTAATTCGCATAGGCATCACTGAGGTTATTGGGATTAATACCGAGAAAAGAATAATGCGAAAAGAAGAGGGGACCTCCCTCAACAGGTCCCAGGGGCAATACAATTCCGTAATAAGCAACACCATTCTTCATGCCTCCGTTCTGCGCCCAGCCATTATCATAAACGATCTTTGGTATCCTGTTAGAATCTATCGCAGACGAAGCGGCAAGGGCATAAACGATCATCGCTTCATCCCATCCGCTGATCTGCTGGCCGATAGCGAAATTAAAATCCGGGCTCCAATGCCAGTACAAAACATTTTGTCCGTTTTGCCGGAACCAGTTCCATTCCACCCCATTATATATATTGTCGATATTGGTGCGAAGAGAGATTTCATCCGGATCGGTTGCGCTGTTAAAGAACTGGCGCGTACACAACAGACCCTGGATCATATAAGATGTTTCCACGAGGTCCGCTCCGTCATCCTGTGGAGTAAAGGGGATCGTTGCGCCAGTGGCGCCATTCATCCAATGCGGAAAGGCGCCGTGGTATCGCTGGGCTTTACTGATCAGAAAATTCACGATGAGATTAATGCGCGCGAGACCTTCTGCGTGGGAAATGAAATTCCGTTGGATGCCAACCAGGATGGCCATGACACCAAAGCCGCTGCCGCCGGTGGTTACAACATCTGCGGAGGAATTCCGTTCCCGTGCGAGACCGGAAACAGGATGGCCGAAATCGTAAAAATATTTAAATGTTTGCTGTTGCACGAGCGTGAGGAGTGCACTGTCTGAAAGTTGAGGAAATTGATCGGTTGAATCGAGCGAAGTAACAAAACTTAGTTTGGCTACAGTTTTTAAAGCGGAATCCGCTACGGATTTTATGCCCACCACGCTAACCGTATAATTGGTTAAATGATTTAATGCGGTAGTGGGTTGTATAATTAAGGAACTGTCCCCGTTACTAAAAGAATAATTATTGGCCACAACAGTATTACCGGCTACGAAACCTATGCTTCCGGCAGCGGTTGATTTATCTATGGGTGCGGAAAACGAGAATTTAATGACCGGGTTAACAGCTAAGTTGAACAACGTAATATTGGTTGACAGGCTGTCATTGATTGTGGCCCTAACCAGGTTAAATGGGCTGGTTCCGGGGGCGGGATTTGAGGCTTTTTCTTTTTTGCAGGAGAGAAAGATAATTGTCGTCAGAGCAAGAATGAATACTTTTTTCACAAGCTGAACATTTACGTCACAAAAAAAATTAAGAGGCTGCCCGAAAGCAGGCAGCCTCTTAAAAGTCAGGTTCCTGAACAATTCAATTACCTGCCTACCCTGCCGTTGATAATTCTTTTGGAAGAAGAATCAGAAAAACTCACTTCGATGCTTCCCTGGATCAGGCTTGTCTCAATGGTCTTCTCTTCCGGATAGGATTTTACATTAAAAATCGTTCCAAGCACGCGGATATTTATTTTTCCGGTATGGATGATAAAAGGTTTTTGCGGATTTTTCACTACGTCAAAAAATCCTTCTCCGCTTAGCGTCACTTCCCTCGGCTCATTTCCATAAAGAGAATCATAGGTTAGCCGGCTGCCTGCATTCAGCCAGACCGTGGTTCCATCCGGCAGCAGCAAATTCGTTTTGCTGCCGTTGCGGGTAACTACTTCGCAGGTTGATTTGCGAACAATCGCCGGGACCGCAATCGGGCGGTTTGTTTTTAAAAGATAAACCCCCGGAATGGTAAGCAGCAGGCCCAGTATAGAGAAAACAATGAGCTTATTGCTGGAAAGACGGCGGTTTGACTCCGGGAACACTCCGCTAAAATGCCCGGCAGCCGGCGGTTCCAGGTCAATGGACAAAGACCGCAGTCTCTCCAGGTGTGCCTGCAGGGCTTTTTCGGCGAGCTCCTTTTCCGGTTGCGGCCTGGAGGTCCACATGTCCTGCATGGCCTGCAGGGAATAATGCAGGTCCGGGTTTAACCGCAATGTTTTTTCCAGAGCAAACAGATCTTCGGGACTGGCTTCTCCGGACAGCTTTTTAGCCATCAGGTTCCAGATTTCATCTTCATTCATAAAGAGGGAATTGTCTGTAGGACAGTCAAAAGTCAAACCCCCCCAAGCGGAATAAAAAAAATATCAGCATTGATTTCCTACACCTAGCGGGACGCTGCGGTGGATGTCGAAGTGGATGGAGTTGTTTATTTTTTTGAGGGCAATAGCCAGTTGGTTTTCAATGGTTTTAACGGAAACATTCAGAATTTCCGCAGCTTCCTTGTACCGGAAACCGTTTTCTTTAACCAGCTTAAAAGCCATTCTGCAGCGGGATGGGAGTGTTTCCACTACCTGGTGGATGCGTTTCAGCATTTCTTCTGAGATCATCAGCTGTTCCGGATCCGGATTCATGACGCTGGTGATCCGGAAGGCGAATTCATCAATATCGTAGGTGATTTCCCTTTTTTGTTTCTCCAGCTGGTTCAGGCTGAGGTTTTTGGCAGCCACAAAACAATAAACCCTCAGGTTGAGAATATTTTCCAGGGTTTTTCTGTTTTCCCAGATCTTCATAAAGAGATCGGAAATAATTTCCTCGGCAATCTGCCGGGATTTGATCATATCTCTGATAAAATGAAACAGGGAAGGATAGAATGAAATATATAGTTCTTTATAGGCCTGCTGGTCGTCAAACCGGGAAATCCTGGTTTGCAATTCTTGTATTCTCAGCTCAGCAACCGAATCCATCTACCCTATTTTTAGAAAAACAAGCCCGACATTATACCGAATAAACAGAATATTTAACAAATGACCGCGAAAAGAGCCTAAAAGCTGCTTAAACGACGGATTTTAGATTCGATATTATTTAGTTTCTGCCCCCGAATACTATATTTTTGCAGCGCCTGAAAAAGGCCGGACCCTTAGCTCAGTTGGTTAGAGCATCTGACTCATAATCAGAGGGTCGCTGGTTCAAGCCCAGCAGGGTCCACAAAAAAAGGGATTTAGGAACATATTGTAATTCAATGGCTCATGGTAAAGCGATGAGCCATTTTAGGCTCTGCTTTAACCTTTTATTAACCCTAAGGAAAATACATTTGTCACTCAATTGAAATTATGAAGAAGTTTTTAAGTATGGCCCTCATTTTATTTGTTAGCCATACTGCTTTGGCCCAGGACTCAACTGCAGGGAAAAAAAAGCCGATCAGTCCGGTGATCACCCAGGATACCGTTGTCAGTAAGAAAAAAGCCAAAATGACTTATGAATCCCTGAACCTGGCCAACCGTCCCAACGATCATTTTATGATCGAGCTGGGCTACGATAACTGGGCGGGCAAACCGGATACCATCCGGACAACCGGGCTGTCCAGAAGTTTTGCTTTTTATTTTATGATGGACTTCCCTTTTAAAACCGATCCGCATTTCAGTGTGGGCGCGGGTTTGGGGATCGGAGTCAGCAATATTTATTTTGACAAACAGCTGGTGCTGGTGGAAGCAACAGGGAACGGTACGCTGGCCTTCCCCGACAGAACAAACGGGGATCACTTTAAAAAATATAAACTGGTAAACACATTCCTGGAACTTCCGCTGGAACTCCGGTATGTGTTTAATCCGGAGAATACCAACAAGAGCTGGAAAATTGCGGTGGGACTGAAACCGGGCCTTATGCTCAGCGCATACACCAAAGGGAAGAATTTATACAATGCAGCGGGTCAGCTGGAGCAGTCTTTCATAGAAAAAAACAGCTCCAAACAATTCTTCAATGGCACCCGTGTTGCGACATCACTCCGTATCAGTTATGGTTTCATTGGCCTTTTCGGCCAATACCAGCTGACGAGCCTGATCAAAAGCGGTGCCGGTCCGGCGATCAATCCTTATTCCATCGGCATTGTGCTGAGCGGCTTGTAAGGAAGGATTTTTGCATGTTATAGTACCCCTGGAAAGGGTTAAACTTATCTTTAAAGAAATTATCATCATTTGGCGCTGGAACAACACATCATGCAGCCGGAGGAAAAGGCTGTATTAGTAGCCGTCATGCAGCAGGATCAAACGGATCGCCAGGTAAAAGAATACCTGGATGAACTGGCATTCCTGGCGGAGACCGCGGGAGCAAAAACGGTAAAGCAGTTTATGCAGAAGCTGGATCACCCGGATAGCAAGACATTCGTGGGCAAAGGCAAACTGGAAGAGATCCGGAATTTCGTGAAAGATAAGGACATCCGTGTCGTGATCTTTGATGATGAACTATCCGGATCGCAAATCAACAACATTGAGAAGGTGCTGGATGTGAAAACGATTGACCGCTCTGACCTGATCCTTGATATTTTTGCCCGGCGCGCAAAAACGGCGCAGGCACGGCTCCAGGTGGAGCTGGCCCAGTACCAGTACCTGCTTCCGCGATTGCGAGGCATGTGGAAACACCTGGAAAGGCTGGGTGGTGGTATCGGAACCCGGGGTCCGGGAGAAACTGAAATTGAAACGGACCGGCGTATTGTGCGGGACAAAATAACCCTGTTGAGGAAAAAGCTGCGGGAGATAGATAAACAGGCCTTCACCCAGAGGAAGGAAAGGGGCGAGTTCATCCGGGTGGCCCTGGTGGGATACACTAACGTTGGGAAGTCTACCATCATGAACCTGCTGAGCAAGAGCGATGTGTTTGCCGAGAATAAATTATTTGCCACCCTGGATACCACCACGCGCAAACTCGTTTATGAAAACGTTCCTTTTCTGTTGAGTGACACCGTTGGGTTTATTCGCAAACTGCCCCATCACCTCGTGGAAAGTTTCAAGAGCACACTGGATGAGGTGCGGGAAGCGGATCTCCTGCTGCATGTGGTGGACATTTCCCACCCGGAGTATGAGGAGCAGATCGGGGTGGTGAACAACACGCTGCAGGAGTTGAAAGCCTTCGACAAACCAGTGATCTATATATTCAATAAGATGGACCGGTATGAAGAAGAGAGTTTCGATCAATGGCTGGAGGCGGGCGTAAAAGAAGATCTTTTGCGTGAATTGCGGGAAAGATGGGAAAGCGAAACCCATTCTCCCTGTGTGTTTATTTCCGCCACGGGAAAGCGGAATATTGATGGTTTGAGGCAGTTGCTGACGGACCAGGTGAAGACGCTGTACCGCCAACGGTATCCCTACCGCACCGAACAATTTTACTGACAATACATTGAGCAAAAATTCCCCTATTTCAGATTTTGTTAAAGGAGGAAAAAGCTTATTTTTGCAGCCCTTCCATGAAAAGGAGGCGAATATTCCCCTTTAGCTCAGTTGGTTAGAGCATCTGACTGTTAATCAGAGGGTCGCTGGTTCAAGTCCAGCAGGGGGAGCTGATTTTCAATCTTCTACAAGGTCGCCGATGGCGGCCTTTTGTTTTTTGCCAGTAATTTGCCAGCAGATTTTTACACCTTTGTATTATGATCTTAAGAATGCCCTTGTAAATGATGATGCTGCAAGTGCGTCCAAGAAAGCAGAGGCTTTACTAAATGCAATTAACGCGGTTAACCTAAAAACACTTTCAGGGAAAGAGCACGATATTTTCGTTTCTCTTAAGGATAAGCTTAGTTACGATATCAGGCAAATTGCTGAAGTAGAGAAAATCGATCATCAACGGGAACATTTTGCAAATCTTTCTCTCAATATGTACACACTCGCAAAATCTGCTAAACTCACTAAGTCAGCCTGTTTACGAGGACTACTGACCCATGAAAAAAGCCTATTGGCTGAGTGATGAAGCAATAATCAAGAACCCTTAATTTGGAGCGCAAATGCCTACTTGGAAGTGACGTGGTTCCGGTTGAAGTCGACAGAATGATTATTGCCGTAGCTGAGACCTACGACATTGAATTGATGGTTCCTCAGGACATGAGCTATGAATTCACGGCGACTACGGAGGACAGAACCAAGTCGACTTCTCTTTGGCTGGGTTCGGGGATGAAAATGTCGGCACCAATATTACCACCTTTAGAGTATTTCAAGAGAATGCGAATGATGAACTCCATGATGAATATGGGCGGAACGATTGATAATATGGGGATGAGTATGCATGACCAGATTATGGACATGAATACGGTGATGCTTCCGGAGATGAATTTAAACACCTCAAAAAAGGGAAAATCAGATACTTCTGATTTGCTGGGAATGGACATGTCTTCCACGACTCTTTCAAATATAGTTACACTGAAATATACCATGCTTAAAGCCAAGAATATATGTTCGGTTTAAGATACATAGTAACTAAAACCTTTTTTATTTCCTCGCGGTATGACAGCGACCTTAAATTTGGAGAAGGGATAACCATTACCTATTAAAAACTTAGAATGAGGAATTATTGAAATCGTATGAAAAGTACACCTTTCACCATTTATCCTGTTATTCAAACGGCTTCATTGGTCAATGGTCGGAAATGGGGATATAATGACTCTCTCAAATTATCTCAAAATGGTCAAAACATCTCTTAAGCAAAAATTTTAGC
>DASRLM010000533.1:0-4034 GCA_035648455.1 Puia sp.
CTCCGCTAATCCCACCAGTTCTTCGTCCGGGGCGAATCTCAGGGCGATGATCTGACTCAGGGTTAAACGGCTGTCAGGGAGCTTTCCGGTAAGCGAAAAATACCGCAGGCTTTCTTCGGCCCTGATGGCCCTGTCCTGGGCAGTAAGCGGAAATGTACGGACCAGAATGGCGATTATCGAGAGGGCAATGGCGATTAAAACAAACATCACAGCAGTCAACAGACGCCGGTCGCTTTTTATGGCGGAGATCAGATGGATAATGGCCAGTACGTCCGTCGCCAGCACGGTGATCCAGAGTATGAAGTGGTACGACAATACGAGCCGTCTGTGGTTTCTGAAATTCTGCTGCTGCATAAATGACGATTTATTTGGTGGTTGAAAAGTACGCCGTATAACCGTCAAATGGTTCTCTTTTCTAAGGAAACCGGCGAACAGATCTGAATTTTTAGTCTTTTTATCCTCTTCAGACAATATTTAGGACTGATTTCTGGTTCTCCGTAATGAAAATCCCCTGAGCGCCATGAAAAGCCACCAACTGCCCGAAGACAACCACCGTGCCCGGAAAAATAAACGCCGGAAAAGGGATGACAGATCCTTACTGGCTATCCTGTCCTTCTTCGCGATAACCATCGTGCTGGTATTGCAGTTTAATCATCGCCGGACTGTATACCCTCCGTTTTATGCGTCAACGACTGCGTTTGTGGATCCGGAGCATGCTCATCCTTCTTCATACCTGGTGGCCAATGGGGCTTACCATCCGGACAGTTGGGTGGATAAAGAGATGATCACCGGGACGATAACCAATAATGCCCGTCATACCAGTTACAGGAACATCCATATTAAAGTGCGTTTCCTGAACGCTGCCAATATCGTAGTGAGTGTGCAGGAATATATTTTAAATGAAACCGTTCCGTACGGCACGACGAGCACCTTCCGGTTAAAGATCAGAAGGCCATTATCGGCAGTAGCCTGCGGATGGACAGCGGTGGATGCTGACAGGTTTCCATGATACCGCCAGCATGTGGTGATGCCCTATTCTCTCAAAGCGCTGCCCGCTTTCATTATTTGGGCAATTATTATCTTCCAGGTTCACAGCAGGCAATTTTTGCGGGCAATAAACATTGAACAGCCGGTACCAACCAAACAGGGTAACTGACAAATGTCTACAAATTTCCTTCAGAATTGACCGTTACCTTGGTTCTATTTCCCGGCAACCGCATGAAAACGTCATCCCTTTTTTTCATCTTTCTTTTTTTCATTCTTTTAAAAGCAATATCTCAAACTCCGGTTCCCGGAAACAAGGCCGGTCGGATTTACGGCCAGGTACTGGATTCTGTGTCTCATTTACCCATTGAATATGCCACATTAACGGTGACGGCGGAGGGGAGTAAAAGAGTGATCGACGGAGCGGTCACTGATGCCAGTGGAAGGTTCAGCCTGGACATTAAAATTACAGGGTCTCTGAAAATCCTTTTTGAATCCATCGGATATTCTGCCCGTGCTGTAAACCACATTCGCGCGGATAAAAAAGAAACACTGCATTTGCAAGATGTATTTTTATCAAAAAAGGAAAGCAGCCTGGAAGCTGTAACGGTTACGGCTCCTGCGAACCTGATAGAAAACAAGATTGATAAGATGGTCTATAATGCCGAGAAGGATCTTACATCCCAGGGCGGGGTGGCTACTGATATCCTAAAAAAGATACCCATGGTATCCGTGGACGTGGATGGTAATGTAGAGCTGGCTGGCAGTTCCAGCATCCGGTTTTTAATCAACGGCAAACCGTCTACGGCCTTTGGAAGCAATATCAATGATGTGCTCCAGTCCATTCCGTCAAGTCAGATCAGGAGTATTGAAGTGATTACCAATCCCGGGGCCAAATATGATGCGGAAGGCCTTGGTGGCATCATCAACATTATTTTAAAGCACAGTTCGGTCAGGGGCACCAGCGGAAGTCTTTCCGTTTCTGCCGGATCGCGCGTGGAAAATGGTTCTTTTAACCTGGATGCCCGCCAGGGAAATTTCGGGATCAATGCCTTTATCAGCGGAAATGCCCGGCTGCCTTCCACTACGGGGAGCCAGTCCACCCGTCTGTCAGCTGATACCACGGCTAAGACTATGGTGTCACTGGAGCAGGATGGCAGCAGCCGTTTCCAGCGCCAGGGTATGGAAACCGGTATTGGTTTTGATTGGACGTACCATAAGAAAAATAATTTTTCGGGTTCCCTTGGCTACGATGTATTTTCAAATACGAGTCAGGGATCCCTGAATCAAATCCAATCCGTTTCAGACCAGGGGAATGGAACGCTCGTCCAGCAAATAAGTTCACTCGCCCGCACCCAAAGCGGCTTTCACCTGGATAACACCGATGCCAGTCTGAATTACAAAAGAACTTTCGGTAAAGAAAATCAGGAACTCGAGATCGCCCTGCGGTCAAGTACGGGCATCAGCCATATCAATTCGGATAACAGCCAGTTTATTTTACCGGAAGATTCTTTATATTTTGGAAACCAAAGTCTCAGCAAAGGGACGGAACGGGAAACGGAGATCCAACTGGATTATACACAGCCGCTGGGCAAAAAAATCAATTGGGGTATTGGCGGAAAGTTGAATTTTCGTAATATCAGCAGCCGGTCTGACGTGCTTAGCCTGCAGCCGGCGACAGACCTTTATTATGCGGATACTGCGTTGTCCAACAGGCTGACCTATCATCAGAAAATATTTGCTTTTTACAGCGAAATCAGTTTGCCGGTTGGAAACTGGTTTGATCTGAAAATTGGTGCGCGGTATGAACGCACCGAATTGAATGCTTATTTTTCAAATACCTCTGCCCAGGTTCCCGAGCCGGGTTACAATACCTGGGCTCCATCGCTTTTCTTTTTAAAAAAATTAAACGATCATCATACACTCAAGCTCAGCTATTCCAAACGGATAGAAAGACCGCAATACCGGGATTTAAATCCTTTCATCAATACCGTTGATCCGAAAAATATTTCGTCCGGCAACCCTTATCTGAAACCGGAAATCGGTAATCGTTTCGAGCTGAGTTATATCTACAGCATGCCAGCAGCGGGCTCGCTTATGTTTACGGCTTTTTACCGGACCTCCAGGGATGATATTCAACCGTATATAGTCTATTATCCCGACCTGATTGTCGGTGATACCACGTACACGAATGTAGCGGTCAGCACGCGGCAGAATATCGGACTGGAAAAAGATATCGGCGTCAATATTTTTGCCAATTTTCATGTGATCGGAAAGCTTGACCTGCGGACCAATCTTTTCTTTTTTCAAAGACACACCCTCAATGCGCTGGATCCCGGGTATAATGCCAACAGTTTTAATTACCGCTTGAATATGAACATCAGCTATCAGTTGGCCAAAACCCTGGCCGGGGAATTCTTTGGCAATTTCCGCTCTCCGCGCAACGAAGTGCAGGGAAGATATCCGTCTTTTACCACGTATACGCTGGCCCTGCGTAAACAATTCTGGAATAAAAAAGGAAGCCTTGCACTGACAGCCATTAATCCTTTCAGCAAATTCATCGATGAGAAAACCATGCTGTTCGGCCCGGATTTTACCATACATGCCGAACGGAAAATTCCTTTTCGTTCCTTTGGTCTGAATTTTACCTGGAAGTTTGGAAGGCTCGATTTTAAAAAATCCAGGGATGATGCCCCCGATAATAATGTTCCCGGTACCGATGGCTAAAGAATAGTAGTTTAGGTTACGACCCCTGTTTCCACAGGCGTCTTTATTACTGTATAAGCCAAACACCAGGCCCAGCTGAAGGAATTTAAGTTTTGTAACGTTTTTTATTGTTGAGATAAGTAATCAGTCTGTAAAGCGCACCGATGAAGATCGAAAGGATAAGGATTTTTTCGGCTATTAACCAATTAAATCCTTCGCCATTAAAGTAATAAACGAGCCCGGCGATTAAAGCGACGAGGATGCCCACGGCAAAAGCCATGGTAACCGCGTTTTTACGTTTAAATAAAAAAAGGATCAGGATAATAAACGCGATAATACCGAGT
>DASRLM010000534.1:0-4142 GCA_035648455.1 Puia sp.
TTTTTTTTGTTGCGGGGAGAAATAACCCAGTGCATGCGGTGTGAGCCACCAGAACAGGTTATTGGCCGGCGCGTATTGAATGCCGAGTATCGTTGAAGAAGAACTGCCCCACCAGCGGTGTTGCCCGTCCTGAATGAACTCAAGCCGTAGTCCGTCGGAAACCAGGAAGCTGAAATCTTTGCCTGCCTCCACTATCCTTGCTTCCGGCAACTGATGCGCACAATAGTGTTTACCCGCCCATGCGTTACTGAACACGGCCTTGTTGTCGAGGTAAACGAACTGATTGTTGTAAAGGATAAGTCCGGAGATCTTTCTGTCGGCCAGCGGGCGATAACTCAGGTCACTGATCAGCGTGCCGGGATATAATAATTTTCCGGCATGCGGTTGCAAAAGGCCTTTATCAGACAATATGCGGATGTTGCCGTTGCGGTCGGAAACGATCTTTCGCAGCAAAACCGTTTTATCTTCGGGATAGTAGCGTATGCTATAGTCCTGTTCGTAGGGGCTGTCGTGGTAAACAGTATCTGTTGCCGGTTCCGGAGAGGGGCGGGTTCCTGCACTGGCAGACTTTATCATCCCCAGGAAGGCCACGCTAAAAACACACAGGAATAAATTGACTTTGTTCATTTCAGCATTTTATTTTCTGCTGGTGTGCTGATCACGCCCAAATATCTTCCCAGCCAGTAAGGCAGCAGCCAGATATCGCCTGCACTGTTTTCGGAACTGCCGTTGTTCCCTCCGTCCAGGTCGAAAAGATTGGCGTTGTGCCGGAATATCGGCAGCTCATCCGGAGGCAATACTTCGGTAATGGTCTGTCTCCGGAAATTCTGTGGAACAAACTCAATATCCTTCCGCTGGCTGTTTTTTATTTTCCAGTTGATCAGATCCAGGGGATACCGTTGCAAATATCCTATGGCTTCGTTCAGGTCAAAAGATGATACACCCGTGATGGCGGTCATCAGATCCCAGGCCCCTTCTTTTTCCGGTCTTTCAGCCTCCCAGTGATCGATAATTGCTTTTTTGAATTTTACTTTTAACGTGTCATTGATGGCATAGCGGTAAAGGCCCCAATAGCCCAGGAAATACATTTCATCATCGGAATGGTTCCATCCGTCGGATAGTTCACGGCTCAGCGCATCAGCATCCGAAGGGGCTTCTCCAATGTCTTTCATGGGGCGCATCAGGTTTTCCAGATATCCGTATTTCTGCATCAGTTCGAGTGCCTTGTCCCGGTAAATTTTTTTATGCGTAAAATGCCAGGCGGTCTGCAGCATCGAAATGATATTCGAAGAAGTGATCTTTCTGTCCCCCACTATTTTCGGGCGGGCATTCACATATACCGGGTTCCATCTTGCCCACCGGGTCGGATTGCCATCCCAGTCCACCATATACATATCGTGATCCACGATATGCTGCATCAGCCCATCCATCAGCCGGATGGCCTGGCTCTTCAATGCCGGATCGTCAACGAGTTCCGCCATGGCGCCAAATACAAACATGTGGCCGATGGCTTCGTCGCTGCTGGTGGTGGACTTCCAGTCCCATACTGTATCCGCCGCATGTCTCCATACTTCCCGGTCACCGGTTTCATATCCTCTTCTTTCAAAAGACCTTGCGGGAAATCCCTTGATGCCGGTAATGGTATACATGCGCTCCATCGCGTCGAGCGATTCACGACAGTTCTGCAATGCCTCCGGGGAATGGGTAACGGCATAACGAAATACTTCCCCGCCAAGATACATGGCCGTCCAGAGCCCGTCATTATCCGAATCTTCCAGTATGCCCGTATCCGGATTCCCCTGTGTCATGCGGGAAATGGTAGCGTTAAATCCATTGCGAATATGGCGGCTGCGGACCTGTTTTTCAAAAAACAGCGCCTTATCGTACAGGGTCATGGATTGAAAATGGATCTCTCCCAATCCTTTGTCCGTGAGCAGCAGGATCATATCCTTTCCGCCTTTGGCGATATCCACAATCTTTTCCGACGGTATCCAGCGGGCGGATGCGTAGTAGTCGAATTTCCCATCGTCGCGCAACATGAATGCGCCCCGCTCAGAACCAAACCAGGTTTTTCCGTCTATCACGCGTATGGCTGTGAGATCGGTACAGGGAAGTTTTGTTTGAACCGAACCGGACATCATCCCGTTCTCCGCATTCAGTGTGAAATAGCCGTTGTGCGTGCCCGTTAGGATTTCTTTTTGATTGTCAGACAGTGCAAAGCAGGTTAATCCTTCGCCGGTATATTTGACCTGCAGCTTCAGATCACTCAGGGATAAAAGGGAAACCGAATGCTCCCCGAGGATCCAGCATGCATTTCGGCTTTTGTCGAATTCCATCTCCATGGTTCTGTCTTTCGTCTCTCCTTCCCAAACAACCACAGAATCTTTCAGATACTGCAAGTGCGTGCCGTCGGAAAGTAAAAATGAAAAGTCAGGCCCCCCGCACAGCAGCGTAACGGTGGGCATGCTGTGTTTTGCATATAATTTCCCGGCCCAGGCATTGCTCAGCACCGCGCGTTCATCGGCATATACAAACTGATCCTTGTACAGGATCATGTCCTTTATCTTCATGTCGCGCATCGGGCGGTACAGCAGATCGGGCAACAACTTACCCGGATAGAGCAGGGCACCTCCTGAAGGTTTTAACAGTCCGGCTGATGAACAGATCTGCATAACACCGTTACGGTCGCAATAGACTTTCTGCAGGCGTATGGCGTTCCCCTTATTTGCACCCGGTTCATCTCCGGCTGGCAATGCATACTTAATGCTGAATTTCTGCTGATAGGGAAGATCCTTATGCACGGGCTGACCTGGTGCAGGATGTTGCGCGTTAACGGAAAGGCACAAAAGAAAAAACAGCGCAGCGGGAATAAATGATCTCATATATGGCGTCTTTAAAATCGGGATTATTGAATCATGTTTAAGTAACGGCCCATCCAGTAGGGAAGCAGCCAGAATACGGGTTCTCTTTCTACGGCCGGATCACCATTCACGGCAACCCATGGATTCTTATCCCAGCGGACCGTGGTGCGGATACTCGCCGGAGGAAGTGGCTGCACCTGCAGGTCATCCAGAACGGGTTCATGCGCCAGTTTTACATCCTCCCGTATGGTATGATCGATATACCAGTTTACGAGGTCAAGCGGTGTATCCCGGAGAAAATCCGCGGAGGCATCCAGTTCCACTTTCTTATTCCGCGAATAACAATAAAAGAAATTGATCTGTGGGTTCCGGTCGTTCCTGCGCAGGGTCATCCAGTGATCCATGTGCTGCTCGTACCAGGCTTTGAGCGCCGGATCTTTTTCGCATTTGATGAGGATGGGATAGAGATACGACTGCATCATCACGTCGTAATAAATAAACCAGGCCGGATTTTGCTGCGTGAGCCGGGACATATTTTCCAGGTAGTGTTCCTGATGAATAAACCGCAGGTATTGCTGCTGGTATTTTTCATTTCCTGTCATGTAATACGCCAGTTTCAGAAAGGCAAGCAGTTCCATGGAGTTCTCGCTGCGGTCCGGGCTCCACTCCGGATCATGGTTCAGGGAAGCGGGAGACCATACCGACCAGCGCGTATGGGTGCCGTCCACATCCATCATATTGAAATCGTGCGCCATCAGGTGATCCACCAGGGCCGATACATGCCGGCGGACAACCTCTTTCTGCTCTTCATCTGCCACCAGCTCATAATAAAAATAATAGCCCATCATGTGGCCGCACCATTCATCACTGCTGGCATCGCCTTTCCATCGCCACTGGCCATCGGCTGAGAGTCTCCAGCGGGTTTCCACGGGTTTGTTGCGTGGTTCCTTCACCAGCTCTTCGGCCTTCTCCCTGCTGGTGTAATGCTGGTTCCCGTCGTGAACAGGATAGGGCCAGTCTGCGGGAACAATGGTGCGTGCAAAATATCCATCCCCCCCGGTCACCTCCCGGAGTTGCTTTAAAAAGGCAAATGCCTTTCCTGCTTTTTCCCTGGCATCTTCACTTTTTGTGACGGCATAACGGAAGCATTCCATGGCGAGATAATTGCCGCCATATTCGCCGTCGTTGTCGTCATCTTCCGGGCGCCAGGAACTGGTATCACCGGGAATTTCCAAGTGACACTGGCCGGCAATCCAGGGTTTGCGGATATGCCTTTTCATC